>JBIKTK010000267.1:0-2956 GCA_044348125.1 Flavobacteriales bacterium
CTCAACGCCGAGCGCACCCAGGGCGGGCTGCTCCTGTACTTCCGCGTCCGCCTCGAAACCTACGCCCTCGCAGTCTCCCACGCCACGCCCATTCGGATTCGTTCCCGCAGCCCGCGCGCCCTCTCTGCCGAGATCGGCGGCATCCGGCTCGACTTCACAGGCTCCCCGAGCGCGCTGGAAGCGCTCGCGCGGTTGTTCACGGCGCATCCGAGTTGAGACAACGCGGCTTCGCCGCGGAGATAGGAGACAACGCGGCTTCGCCGCGGAGATAGGAAATGCGCGGCGCTGGGCGCCGCTTGGGCTCAGCCCGCCACCTCCCGGTCGAGCATGCGCTGCATGCGGTTGCGCTCCCGGCTCACCAGCGGAAACCGGTCCCTACCCTCGGCCTCCCGCAGCTCCTGGAGCAAGTCCTGCCACTCGCATTCCTCCCGCGCGGGGACATCCTCATCCACGGGCACGAGCGGCCAGTCCGCCGTCGCATCCAGAAACGCCTCCATGTACCGGACCTGCAGCGTGGCCATCGTCGTCCCGAAGCGCGCCAAAACATCCGGATCCAGCGTCCCCGCCATCGACGTGCGCAGCCGCAGCAAATTCTCCAAGTGGTTGCTGGCGCAACCCAAAGCCCCCCCCTCCAAGGGCAGCAGCTCGGGCAACGCCACCGGCGAACCCAGCGGGTCGATGCCCAACGTATGCGAAATGTCGCTCAGCTGAACCAACCGGTTCACCCGACCCCGGAACAGCGCTGGAACGACCGGTTGGCGGATGAAATGATCCCGCACCGAGAAAGCCTCCGCATCCAAACACTCCATCAAATCCTCGTGCGTGGTGTCCGCCTCAACCCCCAGCAGCGCCAAAGCTGTGTTCCTGTCCATCGTCGTGGTTCTTGCGAGTGAAGATAACGCGAAGATGCGAAAAGAACATCCTTCGTTCCACCGCAACACAAAAGGCTTGGGTGACGTAAATTTGGACATCACGATACAATGGGCATGAAAATGATGACGTTCTGGACCTTGAGTCTCTCCGCCGTGCTCCTCGCTTGTGGCGGCGGCAATTCGGAAAATGGAGACGCAACGAGTGCGCAAACGGAGGCTGCAGCCACGGAAACGGCAGGCAACGACGTGGTCTCGCCGAAGTACAAAAACGGCATCAACGAGCAAAATGCCGGGGACAAGAAGGGAAAGGTGAAGCTGAGCGGCACCATCGCCGGGCTCAACGGAGGCACCCTGACCTTGTACGAGACGGAGGGCCGCAACAAGTCGGAGGTGGCCAAGGTGCCCGTTCGCAGCGGTGCCTTTGACTTCGGAGCCATCGAAATCAGCCGGGGCTTTTATATCCTCGGTCTCGACGAGCAGAACACGACCGAGATCATCCTCAACCCGGATGAGCCCGCGGTGACGCTGGAATTCAAGACGGGCCGGTTGTCCGGGGCCAAGACGGCAGCGAACTCCCAGGAGAACGCCGGCTGGTTTGCCTACCAGAGCCTGGACACCCGCAACAAGAACGAGGTGCGCGCCCTGCGCCAGAATGCCCAGGAGGCCAGCGGCATGAAGGCCCAGATTGACCAGCAGATCGCTGCGAAAGACCAGGAACTGATTGCAGCGCAGCACGCGATGATCGACCAGTATCCGGGGACCTATTTGGCCAAAATCCTGTCGCTCAAGAACCCAAAGTATCCCCAATCGCAAGCCCGGTTCTTCGAAGAATTGGATCCGATGGACGGCAGCTTGGTGCGGAGCATGACCATTTCTGACCGCATCCAAGGCATGATGATTGGGTTCAGCGGGGGCAAGGACCCCGGTTTCATGGCGTGCATCGACCAGGTGAAGGCCCACTTCGAGCCCAATCCGGTCACGCTGGAATCCGCCCTGTACAGCATGCTCGACGGGTTCTACAACACGGGGAAGGAGCACATTTGCCAATACATCCTGGACAACTACATCTTCGACGATGATTGTGGCGCCGACCTCAGCGACGCCATCCGCATCCGCGCCCAGGGCATCATCAACTTGCAGGTAGGCAAAACCCCGCCCAACTTCCGCATCCCCAAGTGGAACGGTGGTGAGGTGGACCTGCGGGAAACCTGTGCGAAGAACCAGTACACGTTGGTGATGTTTTGGGCTTCGTGGTGCCACAAGTGCGAGCAGGAGATGCCGTATGTGGGGCCGCTTTACCAGAAGTACAAGGCGAAAGGGTTCGAGGTGATTGGGGTGAGTTTGGACAACAGCCGCCAAACGTGGGAGAAGGCGATTGCGGACAATGGAGCCACCTGGCCCAATGTGAGCCAGCTCATGGCCTGGAGCAGCCCGGTGGTCGCGGATTACAAAATCACGGCGACGCCGACGTACTTCCTGCTGGACAAGCAGGGCAACATCGTCCTCAAGCCCCAGCGGGCGTTCGAGGTGGACAACTTCCTGGCGGGCAAGCTGAAGTAAGCACCGGCAGGCGAAGGCAAACGCCGCGGCCGCGGGTCAGCGCTTGCGCCGCGTCATGGGGGAGGGGAGCGCACCCACGGGAGCGTCTCCGCTGCCGCCTGAGGATGCGCCGAGGGTGGTGCGGTAGAGCTCTAGGATCATGCCGTCCGCCAGCCCCACCTTGGGGACGAGGATGGCGTGGGCACCGGCGAGGCGCATGACCCGGATGTAGATTTCGCCGGCGGGCACGATAACGTCAGCTCGGTCGGGTTTGAGGCCCAAGGTTTCCATGCGCGCCTCGTAGGACATGCCGGCAATGCGTTCGTGCAACGCACAGAGTTGGTCGAGGCCGACGGGTTCGAAGCGATCCGCCCCGCTGAGCCGGTGCAGCCGGTTGATGTTGCCGCCCGTGCCGATGGCCAGCAGTTCGCGGCCCCCGTCCCGGGCGGATTCGATGAAAGCGGCCACGTCGTCCCAGATGGCGGGGTCCACCCGGCCCTTGAGGGAGCGGACCGTGCCGATGGGGAAGGAGGCGGCATGCTCCC
>JBIKTK010000316.1:0-9182 GCA_044348125.1 Flavobacteriales bacterium
CGTTCGTTTGATCAAATCGACAATGCTCCCGAAGAAAAGGAGCGTGGTATCACGATCAACTCGTCGCACGTCGAGTACCAGACCGCGAACCGCCACTATGCTCACGTTGACTGCCCAGGCCACGCTGACTATGTGAAGAACATGGTTACGGGTGCTGCCCAGATGGATGGTGCCATTTTGGTTGTTGCTGCTACGGACGGCCCGATGCCCCAGACCCGTGAGCACATCCTGCTCGGACGTCAGGTAGGCATTCCTCGGATTGTTGTTTTCATGAACAAGGTGGACATGGTCGACGATCCCGAATTGTTGGAGCTCGTCGAAATGGAAATCCGCGAATTGTTGAGCTTCTACGAGTACGATGGTGACAATGGTCCCGTTGTTCAGGGATCTGCTTTGGGTGCACTCAACGGTGAGCCCAAGTGGGTTGATACGGTGGTGAACCTCATGGAAGCGGTTGACTCTTGGATTGAGATTCCACCCCGCGACAATGAGAAGCCTTTCTTGATGTCTGTAGAAGACGTGTTCACGATCACGGGTCGTGGCACGGTTGCTACGGGACGTATCGAGACGGGAATCATCAACACGGGTGACGAAGTGGATATCTTGGGAATGCAAGAGAACAAGATGAAGTCCACGGTCACCGGGGTAGAGATGTTCCGGAAGATTTTGGATCGTGGTGAGGCAGGTGACAACGTTGGTTTGTTGTTGCGCGGTATCGACAAGAAGGACATCCGCCGCGGTATGGTTATCGCCAAGCCAGGTTCGATCACTCCCCACACCCACTTCAAGGCCGAGGTCTACATCTTGAAGAAAGAAGAAGGTGGACGTCACACGCCTTTCCACAACAAATACCGCCCGCAGTTCTACTTCCGTACCACGGACGTAACCGGCGAGATTTCTTTGGAAGCAGGACGTGAGATGGTCATGCCGGGTGACAACGTGTCCATTGACGTCAAGTTGATCAACCCAGTAGCTATGGACCGTGGACTCCGTTTCGCCATCCGCGAAGGTGGTCGCACGGTAGGTGCTGGTCAGGTTACCGAGGTGTTGGCCTAACCGCCACCTTCAATCCATCGTGATTTTTTCGGAAGAAGGCGCCCTTGGGGGGTGCCTTCTTCCTCATCTACGGGCGTAGCTCAATTGGTAGAGTAGTGGTCTCCAAAACCATTGGTTGCAGGTTCGAGTCCTGCCGCCCGTGCCACCCCAAAAACACTTGTGATGTCTGATTTCCTCCAGTATTTCAAGAATTCGTACGAAGAGCTGGTCACCAAGGTGTCTTGGCCTACGATGCGAGAGCTGCAAGGCTCAGCGGTGTTGGTCTTCGTTGCCTCACTGATCATTGCAGGGGTCGTTTTCCTCATGGATTGGATCTTTGGCGTGAATGCAACTGATTCCATCTGGCAAGGGGTAGTCGGTTTGATTTACAGCATTTTCTGATCCGTTGAGCATGTTGACCATGAGCGACGTAGAGAAAAAGTGGTATGTCGTCCGGGCAATCAGCGGCCAGGAGAAGAAGGTCAAAGAGACCATCGAAGCGGTCATTGCTGCTGAAGGCTTGCAGCACTTTGTAGGCCAGATTTTGATTCCGGTAGAGAAGGTCTTTATCATCCGGAACGGCAAGAAGGTGAGCAAGGAACGCAACTTGTTCCCAGGCTACGTGTACATCGAAGCCACCTTGGTTGGAGAAGTTCCTCACTTGATTCGGAATGTCACAGGGGTCATAGGATTCCTGGGCGCTGAGAAGAGGGGAGATCCTCTGCCCGTGCGTCAAGCGGAGATCAATCGAATCTTGGGGGTCATTGATGACATGGCTGACTCAGAAGAAGAGTTGAGCATACCGTTCAAGGTCGGAGAGCTTGTGAAGGTGACCGACGGTCCATTCAATGGCTTCGATGGCAACATTGAAGAGGTGAATGAAGAAAAGAAGAAACTCAAGGTGATGGTTCGCATCTTCGGGCGTAAGACGCCTGTTGAACTGGGCTATCTCCAAGTCGCTAAACATACCTGATTCATTTGGAACAGACAGCCTGGGCGGTCGCAATGTCCCTTAAATGCTTCCCTTTGCGCGAGTCGAGGACTGTTCACTATATAAACAAAAATGGCTAAAGAAGTAGCTGCACTAATTAAGCTGCAAATCCGCGGCGGAGCAGCCAACCCGTCACCACCCGTCGGTCCCGCACTGGGTTCGAAAGGTGTGAACATCATGGAATTCTGCAAGCAATTCAACGGCAGAACCCAAGATAAGGCAGGGAAGGTTTGTCCGGTGTTGATTACGGTCTACACAGACAAGTCATTCGAGTTCGTCATCAAAACCGCTCCGGCGGCTGTTCAACTGATGGAAGCTGCCAAACTCAAAGGCGGCTCAGGTGAACCCAACCGGAAAAAGGTTGCGAAGGTGGACTGGGATGTTGTCCGTGCGATTGCAGAAGACAAGATGCCCGACTTGAATTGCTTTACCATCGAATCTGCCATGAAAATGGTGGCTGGTACTGCACGAAGCATGGGTATTGTAGTCGAAGGTGAACGCCCCTTCTAAGCCACAACAAGCGCAAAATGGGACGATTGACAAAGAACCAAAAGGCCATTGCCGCGAAGTTCGATTCGGAGAAGGCTTACAGCCTGACCGAAGCCACTTCGTTGGTGAAGGAGCTGTCGAAGACAAAATTCGATGCCTCCGTTGATTTGGCTGTGCGCCTGGGCGTGGATCCTCGGAAAGCGAATCAGATGGTTCGTGGAACGGTTTCTCTTCCGCACGGAACGGGAAAGACAGTTCGGGTACTGGTATTGTGTAATCCTGACCAAGAGCAGGAGGCACGGGATGCTGGAGCCGATCACGTAGGATTGGACGACTATGTGGCAAAGATCAAAGGCGGATGGACCGATGTGGATGTCATTATTACTACCCCTCAAGTCATGGGCAAAGTAGGTGCGTTGGGCCGAATCCTCGGTCCTCGCGGCTTGATGCCCAATCCCAAATCGGGAACGGTGACCATGGAGGTAGGTAAGGCTGTTGAGGATGTGAAGGCTGGTAAGATCGATTTCAAGGTAGACAAGTACGGCATCGTGCATGCATCCGTTGGCAAAACGTCCTTCGCGGCGAACCAATTGGCTGAGAACACGTCCGAATTGTTGTCGAGCTTGATGCGGTTGAAGCCATCCGCTGCGAAGGGTACTTATGTTCTGAGTGTGTACATCAGCTCGACCATGGGACCCGGTATTCGGATTGACCAAAAAACGGCGATCGCTTAACCCAATAACCTGAAGAATCATGACTCGCGAAGAGAAGAATCAGGTGATTTCTGAAATCACCCAGGTATTGCAAGAGCGGAATGTGGTTTACTTGACGGACGCCTCCGGGTTGAACTCAGCTCAGACCACGAACTTTCGCCGGGAATGCTTCAGCAAGGACATCACGGTTCGCGTGGTGAAGAACACCTTGCTCCGCAAGGCTATGGAACAAGTGGATGGAAAGGACTACAGCGAACTCTATGGTTCGCTGAAGGGCCAGACCATGCTGCTGGTGGGAACTGTAGGCAATGTGCCTGCGAAGCTCATCAAGGAGTTCCAGAAGAAGAACCAACGGCCCGTTCTGAAGGCAGCATACATTGAGCATGCCTGTTATGTAGGAGAGAACCAGTTGGATGCCCTCGTGGCTGTGAAGTCGAAGGAAGAATTGGTTGGAGACGTCATTGCTTTGTTGCAATCTCCAGCGAAGAATGTCCTCGGCGCATTGCAGTCAGGGGGTCAAACCATCGCAGGTTTGGTCAAGGCGCTGGAAGAACGCGCTTAATTCACGGAATAGAAATAACCCCATCATTCATCAATTATGGCTGATTTGAAAGCAATGGCCGAATCACTCGTCAACCTCACTGTAAAGGAGGTCAACGAGTTGGCGCAAATTTTGAAAGACGAGTACGGCATCGAGCCTGCTGCTGCTGCAGTAGCAATCGCTGCGCCTGCGGGCGGAGGTGCTGAGGCTGTTGTCGAGGAGAAGACCTCCTTCGACGTCATCCTGAAGAGCGCAGGTGCTCAGAAACTCGCCGTCGTTAAGGCTGTGAAAGAATTGACCGGTCTCGGGCTGAAGGAAGCCAAGGACATCGTCGACGGTGCACCTTCTCCAATCAAGGAGGGTGCAGCAAAGGACGAAGCCGAAGCGCTGAAGAAGCAACTCGAGGAAGCCGGTGCTGAAGTCGAGCTCAAGTAATCGATTTCATTGACCTTTGAAGGGTCCAGGTGGGGAGCAGGTCCCTGCCTGGACCTCTTTTGCCTTGAGCGAACCTGCATCACCGTCGCCAGTTTCATCCCTGATCGCACTGCACCATGACCTTGGTGAAAAACCAACATCCCGAACGGAAGAATTTCTCTTCTGTAGCGTTGCCTGTTGACCGGCCGGACTTTCTTGATATCCAGCTTCGCTCCTTCCAGGAGTTTTTTCAGCTGGAAACGAACCCAGAAAACCGCGAGAGCGAGGGGTTGTTCAAGGTTTTCAGTGAGAACTTTCCGATTACCGATACGCGGAATCAGTTCGTACTGGAGTTCTTGGACTACTTCATCGATCCACCCCGTTACTCCATCCAGGAGTGCATTGAGCGCGGTTTGACCTACAGCGTTCCGCTGAAGGCAAAATTGAAGTTGTACTGCACCGATCCGGAGCACGAGGATTTTGAGACCATCGTTCAGGATGTGTATTTGGGTACCATGCCCTACATGACCCCCCAAGGGTCTTTCGTCATCAACGGTGCAGAGCGGGTGATTGTGAATCAATTGCACCGCTCGCCGGGTGTATTCTTCGGTCAGAGTCGCCACGCGAATGGCACGAAGCTCTACAGCGCTCGTATCATCCCATTCAAAGGGTCTTGGATTGAATTCGCTACGGACATCAACAGTGTCATGTACGCGTACATCGATCGGAAGAAGAAGTTGCCGGTAACGACCCTGTTGCGTGCGATCGGTTATGAGACAGACCGCGACATTCTGGACATCTTCGATTTGGCGGATGAGGTGAAGGTGAGCAAGGCGGGGCTGAAGCGGGTGGTAGGTCGCCGTTTGGCAGCGAGGGTTTTGAAGACGTGGGTGGAAGATTTTGTGGATGAGGATACGGGCGAGGTGGTGTCCATTGAGCGGAATGAGGTAATCATTGATCGGGAGACCATCTTGGACAAGGACCATGTGGACATGATTGTCGACAGTGGTACCAAGGCCATTATTCTGCACAAAGAGGACATCAACCAGTCGGACTACGCCATCATCTACAACACGCTGCAGAAGGATGGTTCCAATTCGGAGAAGGAGGCAGTGGAATACATCTACCGCCAGTTGCGGAATGCGGAGCCACCCGATTTGGAGACGGCACGGAGCGTCATCGATAAGTTGTTCTTCTCGGAGCAACGATATGATTTGGGGGAGGTGGGTCGTTTCCGCATCAACCGGAAATTGAACATTCCGGATTCAGTCGAAAGCCGGACCTTGACCAAAGAGGATATTTTGTTGATCATCAAGTACTTGCTGGACTTGGTGAACTCCAATGCGGATGTGGATGACATCGACCACTTGTCCAACCGTCGGATTCGGACGGTGGGAGAGCAGCTGTACAACCAATTCGGGGTGGGATTGGCGCGGATGGCGCGGACCATTCGTGAGCGGATGAATGTTCGGGACAACGAAGTCTTCACACCGACTGACTTGATCAACGCAAAGACGTTGAGCTCGGTCATCAACAGCTTCTTCGGGACAAACCAGTTGTCCCAGTTCATGGACCAGACCAACCCATTGAGCGAGGTGACGCACAAGCGTCGGATTTCTGCGCTCGGGCCGGGTGGTTTGTCTCGTGAGCGAGCAGGCTTTGAGGTGCGAGACGTTCACTACACCCACTATGGGCGTCTGTGCACCATCGAGACCCCAGAAGGTCCCAACATTGGATTGATCAGTTCCCTTTGCGTTTATGCGAAGGTGAATCGGTTGGGCTTCATCGAGACCCCGTACCGTCGGGTATTGGATGGCAAGGTGTCGACCAAGCCGGAAGATGTGGTTTACCTCAGTGCGGAGGATGAAGATGCAGCGTTGATCGCCCAGGCAAATGCTTCGGTGACTGAGCGGGGTGAGTTCCAGGATGCTGTGGTGAAGGCGCGTTTCGAAGGCGATTTCCCTCAGGTGGCTCCGGATCAGTTGCACTATATGGACATCGCACCCAACCAGATTGCTTCGATTGCGGCATCTCTGATTCCTTTCTTGGAGCATGATGACGCCAACCGGGCCTTGATGGGTTCGAACATGATGCGGCAGGCCGTTCCGTTGGTCCGGCCCAAGGCGCCCATCGTGGGTACCGGTATCGAGCGGGCTGTGGCAGAGGATTCTAGGGTTCTGCTGCGCGCCGAGGCCGATGGTGTTGTGGTGTTTGTTGACGCCGACGAGATTCACATCCAGTACAACATGGATGAGATGGACCGTTTGGTTTCGTTTGATGAGGATGTGAAGGTCTATCAGGTTGCGAAGTTCAAGCGCACAAACCAGGGGACTTGCATGAACCTTCGTCCGCTGGTGAAGAAGGGAGACCAAGTCAAGGAAGGCCAAATCCTCGTGGACGGTTACAGCACCGAGAATGGAGAACTGGCCTTGGGACAGAACATGAAGGTGGCCTTCATGCCTTGGAAGGGATACAACTTCGAGGACGCAATCGTCATCTCGGAACGTGTGGTTCGGGAGGATGTATTCACCTCTTTGCACGTGGATGAATATGTATTGGAGGTCCGGGACACCAAGCGAGGTGTAGAAGAATTGACAGCTGACATTCCCAATGTCAGTGAGGAAGCGACACGCGATTTGGACGAGAACGGCTTGATCCGAATCGGGGCTGAAGTGAAGGATGGCGACATCCTCATCGGTAAGATTACCCCCAAGGGTGAGTCGGATCCGAGTCCTGAGGAGAAGCTGCTTCGTGCCATTTTCGGGGATAAGGCAGGTGATGTGAAGGATGCATCGCTGAAGATGCCACCCTCAGGTGTGGGTGTAGTCATCGACAAGAAGCTCTTCAGCCGTGCGGTAAAGGACCGGAAGTCCAAGGCGGCTGACAAAGCCATTTTGGAGAAAATCGACAAGGACTTTGACCACGATGCAGCTGAATTGAAGCGCATTTTGGTGGACAAGCTCATGAAGTTGGTGGGAGGCAAGGTCTCGCAAGGCGTCAGCAACTACTACAAGGAAGAGCAGGTCAAGAAGGGCCTCAAGTTTACCCAGAAGATGTTGAGCGGTCTCGATTACTTGACCATCAACAGCGATGGCTGGCTACGGGATGATGAGACCAACGCACTGGTTCGCCGATTGATTCACAACTACCACCTCAAGTACAACGACTTGCTCGGTGCCTTCAAGCGGAAGAAGTTCCAAGTGACGGTAGGGGACGAGCTTCCAACCGGCATTGTGAAACTGGCGAAGGTATACGTTGCGAAGAAGCGCAAACTGAAGGTGGGGGATAAGATGGCAGGTCGGCACGGGAACAAGGGCATCGTGGCGAAGATTGTTCGTCAGGAAGACATGCCGTTCCTCGCAGATGGAACCCCTGTGGACATCGTTCTCAACCCGCTCGGTGTACCCTCGCGGATGAACTTGGGACAGATTTATGAAACCATCTTGGGATGGGCAGGTCAGAAGTTGGGCCGTACCTATGCAACGCCGATTTTCGATGGTGCTACCTTGGAGCAAATCACCGATTTGACCCGTGAAGCACAAATTCCAGATTACGGGGTTACTTACCTTCACGATGGTGGTACGGGCGAGCGATTCGACCAGCCAGCCACGGTGGGTGTGATTTACATGATCAAGCTGAGCCACATGGTGGATGACAAGATGCACGCCCGTTCGATCGGACCGTACTCTTTGATTACCCAGCAGCCGCTCGGTGGTAAGGCGCAGTTCGGTGGACAGCGTTTCGGTGAGATGGAAGTTTGGGCATTGGAAGCCTTCGGTGCGGCCAACATCCTGCAAGAAATCCTCACGGTGAAGTCGGACGATGTCATGGGACGCGCTCGGGCTTACGAGGCGATTGTCAAGGGGGATGTGATGCCGGTTCCGGGCATTCCAGAGTCCTTCAATGTACTGCTCCACGAATTGCGTGGATTGGGATTGCAAGTTTCATTTGAGTGATCACGACAGCATCAGAATTCATGTCTCAACAAAAGAACACGAAGCAGCTGACCAGCGACTTCAACTCGATCACGATCTCCTTGGCATCGCCTGAGCAGATTCTCCATGACTCGTTTGGGGAAGTCCTGAAGCCAGAGACCATCAATTACCGGACCTACAAACCCGAACGCGATGGCTTGTTCTGCGAGCGCATCTTCGGACCGGTAAAAGATTTTGAATGCCATTGTGGCAAATACAAGCGCATCCGATACAAGGGAATCATCTGCGACCGTTGCGGCGTGGAGGTGACCGAGAAGAAGGTGCGCCGGGAAAGGATGGGGCACATCCAACTCGTGGTGCCGGTGGCCCACATTTGGTACTTCAAGAGCCTTCCCAACAAGATTGGCTACCTCTTGGGTATGCCATCCAAGAAGTTGGACCAGATCATCTACTACGAGCGGTATGTTGTGATCCAGCCCGGTGTGGCTTCCGCTGTGGGCGGGGGCACGCTTTCCCAAAGTGACTTCTTGACCGAAGAGGAGTACTTGGACATCTTGGACACCCTGCCGAAGGAGAACCAGTACTTGGAAGACAAGGACCCCAATAAGTTCATCGCGAAAATGGGGGCGGAAGCGTTGTATGACCTTCTGGCGCAATTGAACCTTGAGGATTTGAGTGCCGACTTGCGGGATCGGGCTTCCCAAGAAACCTCTCAGCAGCGACGGACGGAGTCCCTCAAGCGTCTGCAAGTGGTGGAGGCATTCCGGGAATCAAACGCCCGGATGAACAACCAGAACAAGCCCGAGTGGATGATTGTGAAGGTGGTTCCTGTGATTCCACCGGAGTTGCGTCCTTTGGTTCCGCTGGATGGCGGTCGTTTTGCCACCTCCGATTTGAATGATTTGTACCGCCGGGTCATCATCCGGAACAACCGCCTCAAGCGATTGGTAGAAATCAAAGCCCCTGAGGTGATTCTGCGCAACGAGAAGCGGATGCTGCAGGAGGCTGTGGACAGTCTCTTCGACAACAGCCGGAAAGCCAGTGCGGTCAAGACGGAGAGCAAC
>JBIKTK010000268.1:0-2945 GCA_044348125.1 Flavobacteriales bacterium
AACCGGTTGATGTCGCTGTGGTTGAAGAGGATTTCGGTGTCCTTGACGAAGACGGGGTCGAGCCCGATGAGGGCGTTGTCCCACCGGCCGTTCTGCAGGATGGCGGTCTGCAGGCCGCCGGAGCCGGCTTCGGGCATGGGGTAGTCCCGGATTCGGACGGTGTGGTCCACCTCGATGTGGGAGCGGCGCAAGGCCACGGCGGTGGCGGGGCCGACCCGAACGTCGATGTCCGCCAGGTCTTCGTACACCACGAACCGCCGAACCAGCACCGGATGGTCCGGTTTGCGGGCCCGGAACACCTCGACGATGTAGTTGCCGCTGCGGGTGATGCGGAACAAGTCGTTGGGAAACAAGGCCTTGTGGTGGCTGTAGCCCTGTCGGGTGTTGAAACTGGCCTCCACGTCGTCAATGGACATCTCCCGGAACCCTTGGACGTAGTCAGAGGGCACGAGGTCAGGGGAGGGATACCAGTCGAAGGTGCAGTGCTGGACCCGCAGGCGGTAGGTCTCGTAGCTGGCTTCCAGGTCGTCAAACCGGAGTTCCAATTGCCCGCCTTGCAGCGGGATGAAGGCCAAACCCAGCGGCACCCCCACGGGATGCAGCACCGCGGTTTGCAAGGCCGGCGCCGTGTAGGCCACGGGCACCTGGGCCCACGCGGTGCCTGCAAGTCCCAGCAGGATGGTGATCCCGGCGATGGAACGTTGCCGCCCATGCCCCCCGAGGCGCCGGCCATGCCTCCACAACTTCGGGTTGAAAATCTTCATGGGGGTTGGAGTACAATGGATTGTTTGTGGGTGCTACCTTTGTGCCCCGAAAAGTAAACCTGGCAAGCGATGTCCCGAACCATTCGGATCCGAAAAGGTGCCGATATCCGCCTCAAAGGCCGTCCCACGGCCGCTGTGGTGGATGCTCCCAAGTCGGCAGTATATGCCATTCAGCCCACTGATTTTCACGGCGTAACGCCCAAGATGGAGGCCAAACCGGGGGACCGGTTGCAGGCCGGGGATGTCTTGTTCCGTGACAAGAACAAGCCCCGTGTGGCGTACCTCAGTCCTGTGAGCGGGGTGCTGAAGGAGGTGGTGCGGGGCGAAAAGCGCCGCATCCTGGCGGTGGAAATCGAGGCGGATGGTGCGGACGGGTTCCGCTCGTTCCCGGTCTTGGACCCGGCACGGGCATCGCGCGAGCAAATTCTGGAGGCGTTGTTGGAGGGGGGGATGTTCCCGTTCATCGAGCAGCGCCCATTTGCCGTGCCTGCGGATCCTTCGGACCGACCTCGCGCCGTCTACATCTCGGGGTTCTCTTCGGCACCGCTGGCTCCCGACATGTCGGTGGTCCTGGCGGGGCGGATGGGCGCCTTCCAAGCGGGCGTGACCGCACTGGCAAAACTGGCCGGCGCGGGTGGGGTGCAGCTCGGCGTTCGCCCGGGTGACGATACCTACAACGGCATCGAGGGGGCAACGGTGACCGCGTTCGATGGTCCGCACCCAGCGGGCAATGTGGGAGTCCAAATCCATTGGACCCAACCCATCAACAAGGGAGAAGTGGTCTGGACGGTGCACCCCGAGGATGTGGTGGCGATAGGCCACCTGCTCACCCAGGGCCAGTACCGCATGGACCGCGTGGTGGCCGCGGGAGGTTCGGAGCATCCGGCTCCGGGGCACTACCGGGTCCGCCTCGGCGCCCGGATGGACGCCCTGATGGGCGGTGCATCTTACAGCGATCGGGTCCGCGTGGTTTCGGGCGATGTCCTCACGGGTACGGAAGTGCACCCAGGCGGCTACCTCGGCGCGCAGCACCACCAGATCGCGATGCTCCCCGAGGGAAAGGAGCCCAAGTTCCTCCTGACCGAGGGCTGGCTCAGCCCCGGCCTCGACAAGTTCTCCCTCTCCCGTGCGTTCCCGACCTGGCTCCTCCCCAAGTCGAAGGAATACACCCTGGACACGAACAACAACGGCGAACACCGGGCCTTCGTGGTCACGGGACAATACGAGCCGGTCTTCCCGTTTGAAATTCTGCCGGTTCACCTCGTCAAGAGCATCTTGGCAAACGACATCGATGGCATGGAGCGACTGGGCATCTACGAAGTTGCCCCAGAGGATTTTGCCTTGTGTGAATACGCTTGTACCTCTAAAATGGAACTTCAGCACATCGTGCGGGAGGGCTTGGACATGTTGCAAACTGAATTGGGATAACCAGAGATGAAAGCACTGCATCAATTGTTGGATCGGGTGCGCCCCAACTTCCAAGAAGGGGGCAAACTCTCGCGCTTCTGGGTGGTATTCGACGCCTTGGAAACGTTTGCGTTCACGCCGGGCCATGTGACCCACAAGGGGACCCACGTGCGCGACGGCATCGACCTGAAGCGCACGATGTTCATGGTCATCGTCGCCTTGATTCCCGCCCTTTTGTTCGGCACCTGGAACCAAGGCCACCAGTACCTTTTGTCCATCGGGGAAATCACCACTGCAGATCCCCTCACCTACCGCATCTGGGAGAAATTGGGCATCGGAGCTTGGAAGGTGTTGCCCTTGGTGGTGGTCAGCTACGGCGTGGGCTTGGGCATTGAGTTCTGGTTTGCAGGGATTCGCAAACACGCCATCAACGAGGGCTTCTTGGTGTCCGGGATGTTGATTCCCTTGGTGATGCCCGTGGATGTTCCACTTTGGATGGTGGCACTTGCAACGGCATTCGCCGTGGTCATTGCGAAGGAGGTTTTTGGCGGTACGGGGATGAACATCGTGAATGTCGCCCTGACATCGCGGGCTTTTTTGTTCTTTGCCTACCCGAAGCAGATGTCCGGAGAGATTTGGATCCACAACGTGGGCGCCTCGAAGGTGGACGGCATGCTGGTAGATGGTTACACGGGAGCAACTGCGCTGGGAGAACTGGCGGGCACCGTGGGCAAGTCAGCCTCGGATCCAGCGGTTGTCGCAACCATGGCCCAA
>JBIKTK010000022.1:0-9083 GCA_044348125.1 Flavobacteriales bacterium
GGTCTCAGGAAGCGAGCCGGGTCAGCGAACAACCACCCGGGTGCTCTGCTCTCCTCCACGTGCTCCCCGGTAGCGGATGACATACATCCCGCCGGGGAGTTCGTTTGCATGGAAGAACAACTTGGTAGGGCCAGCGGGCAGGGAGCCCTCGTGAAGGACGGCCCTGCATCGTCCCTGGGCATCATAAAGTCCGACGTGGGCTTCGTCCCGGAGCGGCAAATCGAGCGGCACGCAGGTGATGGCTGAAGCGGGATTGGGGAACACAGCTCCCAACACCGATCGACCCGCCCAAACGTCCGCTTCCGAAACCCCGTTTGCGGGGCCCAGTACATCGAAGGTCCAGTATCCAGCAGGAGCGGGCATGGGCCGCGTGCCGAACTTGCCATCTCCAGAAAGGGCGGCGATGTAGTAGTGGATGCGCGTTCCCACAGGCTGAGCAGGAATGGAGCCGAAGTACTCCCCGTTGGGATTGAATCCAGGCAGCAGCGGCGAGGTGTTCCAAGCGCCTGGGACGCCCCCTTCATCCACCGCCCAGTGCAGCGTCACGTCGGCGATGCCACTGCGGTGAAAAACCTCCCCCATCACATTGTACGCACCCTCCGTTTGTTCCGTGTCAGGCAGGGGCAAGTGGCTGATCATCAGAGGATCCGCAACGCCAACGGAATGGGTGATGCAGTGGATGGCGCCACTGGCAGCGATGATGGGCTCTGCGTTGTTGTCGCAATCGATGCCCACGATTTCATAGCCGGGCAGCGCCTCCTGGTAAATGCGGATGGCGGTCGTGTCGTATTGCGTGTAGTAGGTTGGTAACAACACCGTGTTGTTCACGAAGACGCTGTTGGTGTAGGTCAAATACCACCCCCCTTGGTTCGGGTAGCCACCGCCTGCGCCCTGTTCGGGCGGACTGGGGATTCGGATGACCTCAAACGGCGTCCCCCAGCGGGTGGTGAAGTTGGAAAGCACGTATTCCAGGTTCGCATTGATCTGTGGCCCGTCGGCTGTGCCGTTGGGATACTCTGCGACGAGCAACCGGTGCTCATCCAGCAGCTTCATGTGCATGTCGATGTGGTGGATGCCATCGTACGGCAGGACGGGCATTTTGATGTACTGGTCTACCCCGTGGAAATCCGCCACCAAGTCGTCGATTTCCGGCTCGGTGTGGTCTGGAAAGTCGGTCCACCACGTGGAACCACCGCTGTTCTCCTCCACAATCAACTCGGATGCAAAGGCGGTTCCAAATCCGTCCGACATCCAGTTTCCACCGGTGTTCATCAAGTCGAAAGGCGCGGCGGTTGCACTGTAAACGGGGATGCCCATGAAGTCCCCCAGGACGTCGGGGATGGCATCGTCCAATGGCCGGGGACGGTTGTACAGCCAGTCCACGAGCACCCGGTCATCGTTCCAATTGCCGTAAACCGTGGTGGCGCCATAGTCCCGGATCCAAACCGAATTGTACTCGGCTTCTACCACCGAAACGTTTTCCAATGGAACCGGTCCGCCGCATCCCGTGTTGGAGAGGTATGAGGTGACTTGTGACGGATTTTCCGCGAAGATGATGACCTGGCATTGGGCCTGGGCTGCTGCGACAATCTGCTTCTGGATGCAGGGGTAGCTGGTCCAAGCGATCGTCAACGCTTCGATCTCTTCCCACTCGGCAGCAGTGCGCAGGTTGTCGAAGGGAGGGGGCGTCTCTATGCCTCGGGTGGCGACTGGATGAAACCCTTGGCGCTCAACGTGGCTTCGCTCTTCTGTGGTGAGGGCGTGGGGCCAATCCGTGCGCTGCGCTTGGACCTGGGCATCTGTCGACGCCAGCCCCCAGAGCATGATGCTTCCCAGTGCCGAAAACAATTTGGCAGAATGCGCGTTTTTCATGCGGGGAAGTTACTGCCCACGACGGCTGAGGGCCAAACCCCTGAAAATGGTTCAAATGCCTGCGAGAGTGGGCACGCAGGAATTCGTTAAATTGTGCGGATTGGATTCAAATTCGCGGATTCATTCACATCAGTCAGGAGACACGGAATTCATGGGCAAAGGCGGTAGAAGTTTCGTGGCAGCCCTTTGCTTGGGCATGAGCTTCGGCTCGTCGGCCCAACGAAATGTTCCCATGCCTTTCTGGTTCGCAGATGCTGCCTTGCACCAAGGTCCCTCCCCCCGGGATTGGGTGCAGATGGAGTTTTTGGATTTGGACCAGGACCACAAAGTGGACCAGTTGTTTCTGGATGACCGGGGTTTGCAGGTGGCTTGGGGCCTGGGTTGTGGGGCGTTTGCGCCGAGTGAGCTGCTGCTGAAATCCGATGGAAAGCCGCTTTGTTTCACTGTAGACGCGGTATCCCGTCGGGGCGGCGTGTCGCCATTTGATCGGCAAGGGGATGAAGGCGCCATTCGCCAGTTGCCTCGGTTGTTTGTGCTGGAGGATGCGCCAGGTTTGCTTCGCATCGGGGTTTTGGAGAATCGGGTTTGGCAAGAGACCGAACGATTGGAATCCCATGGAGCTTGGAAGGTAGAAGACACACCATACGGGGTGCTCATGGGGCCCGATGACCGGGGGGAGTTGTTGCTGGATGCAGGCGGGGTGCGTCGCAAATTGCGGGGCTCGGTGCTGCCGGGTGCCCGCGTCCGGGTGGCGGACTTGGATGGTGACGGTCGGGGAGAGGTGCTGTTGGAGCACCCATCGACCCATGCGCTGGGGGTCGTTTGGGCAGGCACGGAGGCATGGGGGAACGTGGTTTGGATTCCCGGGACGGAGGGTACGGTGGCATGGGAGCTGCTGTACCGAGGGGAGGAGCCCACTTCGGTGGTCCAGATGGATGGAAAATCGGGCGACGTTCGCGTGCTGGATTGGCACGCAGATTCGGGTTGGGAGGCGCACGCTCTGCCGTCGTTGCATGGGGCGAAACAGTTCTGGTCCTTGCCTGTGCCGTCGCTTGCCCATTGTGTCTTTCAGTTCCGGCAGGTCACCAACAGTTTCACCGTTTACCGCATCGAGCAGGGGGAGGTGAAGGAGGAATGGGGTCTGTCGGAATGGCCGCAGATCTTGGACGTTCGGGCGGCGGACTGGGATGGGGATGGCGACTGGGATGTGGTGGGAACGCTGGAGGATGCGGAGTACTTTGTGTTGCCGTGGATGGGCAAGGTGGAATCGCGGGGGATCTTGGGGATGCAACGGCCCGTGGTCCAAATCTGGGACACCCCCGCCGTCCGCGCCGGGGAGTTGGCGACCGTGCCCTTCCCGGTGGAAGTGTCGGGACTGTGGACTTCAGGGTTGCCCGAGGCTTGTCGGATGGGACCCTCCGAGTGGGGGCTGCATGACGGGAAGCTGGTGGTGGCAGTGAACGATGGTGTTTTGGAGCGGACGCCCTTGCCAGCCGCGCAAGGCGGGGCTGCCACGCGCAGGCCATCGCCCTACCCTGCGGATCCCAAGGACCCCAATTTGTCGGCGTGCTTGGGGTTGGATCATGTGCGGTACCGGGCGGATGATTTGTATCCGTGTTTGGCCTCCATCGAACCGGGCAAATGGTACGAAGTGACTTACGTGCGCAGGAAGGACCTGACCACGGACATCTTTGTGGACGGCGTGCAGGTGTACCAAGGGCAATCGGCATCTGTTCGTTTTCAGCACCGTACCCTGTTGTTGGGCGCCACCTATGGAACGAATTGGGAGGCCCATGCACCCATTTCGATCGATGACATCCGGGTGACCAGGCGGGCCATGGCCACCGCGGAGATTCCCGCTTGGATCGGGTTGGGCGATGAACCTTTGCGTTACACGGCCGGGGAGCCGGATGAGGTGCGCTTCCGTTTTGAGGGAGATCAGCCGTTGTATGCGGAATCGTACGACTATGTGTGGGTTTTGGCCCCAGGTGCCCGGCTGACAGACGGATACCGCGGTGCGGGCCAGGGCATCACCACCGACGGAAAGGTGGGCTACGCGCACGCTCGGATGGGCGAGTATGTGGACGAAATCGCTTTGAACTTCCGGTTTCGTTGGAACGGCGAGCGCGGGGATGCCTTCCAGTCCCAGGTGAACATCCTGACCATGCACGGAATGTTCAATGTTCCGTTTTACATCATTCCGGGTAAGAAGCGACCGGAGGCCATCACCTATGGTCCCGAAGCCATGGATGCGAAGTGGATGGGGGAGCTGCCTGGGGTGGGGCTTTTTTATGCGGATGGCGCTTGGGGTGGAATCGGGCAGAATGGGGAGCTGTGGATGCAGGGCGAGGTCGGGTGGGAGGAACAGGAGGTGCGGGGCACCTTGCCGACGGGCAACCGCCGTGGGGCTCCATGGCTTTGGAAGGGCCAAATCCAAGCCTTCTTCGGCGAGGGTCCGGTGCTTTACACCCTCGATGTGCCCGAGGGTCGCTGGACCCGAGAGGGGTCGGTACATCGATGGCTTCATGGTGTCGAACGAACGGTCCAGGTAGGCGATTGGGTCTTTTGGATGAACCCCTCAGACCACCGGGCCGGGTGGTTGGACCTGGCGCGTCAAAAGATCTTCCTTTCGGAGGAGGGTCGCCTTGATGAGCGGTGGGTCGGAGCCTTTGCCGAGGAAGGAGCAGTGGTCCTTTTCGACGTTGCTGGGGAGCGCCGTTTGCTGTTCCCCCCCGCGGGAGATGCTGCGGTGGGCGGTGAGGACCTGCGGGCCTTGAGCTGTTGGTACAACGCGTTCTTCCTGCTCATTCTGCTGGGCATGGTGGGGTCGATCGCATGGCGGATCCGGCGTGGGCGTCGGAATCTGGCATCCCAATCCGAATCAGGTGCTGGGACGCGCGGTGAAGTCGAGGAGAATGGCGGTGGCGAAGAGAATGGCGGTGGCGAAGAGAATGGCGGAGGGGAAGGGGAATGGAGCGCGCTGGGCTGGGAAGAAAAGGAGCGTTTGGGTTTGGCCGCAATGGCAATTTTGGTGAATTGGGAAGGCCAAACCCTGGACACCCAGTCATTTGACGCCTGCATCGGCATTGATTCCATCGAGACAGACGAGACCCGGCGTTCACGGCGCAGCCGTTTCATCCAGCTGGTGAACGAGTGGAGCCAGCGGGTCTGTGGCTTGGATGCTGTGGTTCGACATCAAGACCCCTCAGACCGGCGCAGGGTGCTGTACCGGGTTTCCTCTGAGGTGGTGGTTCATTGGCGCAACTTCAGTCGTCAGATGCCTTAGAACGATGCAACAACCGACTGAGCAAGGGCGCATCGAGGTGGTGTCCTCCTGAGAAGCTGTGTCGCTCAAAGGGAATGTTTCTCCCTGCGAACCAAGCTTCCGCAGGAAGGAAGTGGTCGTTCTGGAAGAAGGGATCTTGGTCGCCCAGGACAAGGTCGATGGGCAGGTGGTTCCAACTGCTCGGTGCCGTAGGGAAGAAGGGGTCGATGTCCGGGGGAAAGATGCCAGACCAGAAGATGAGTTGGTCCCAGCCGGTGACATCGGTGGCCGCCCAACGCGCAGCGGTCGGAACACCCTGCGAAAACCCCAGCAACACCCTGCGCTGGGCGGCCCGGATTTTTCCAGCCTCCATCGTCCCCGCCTTTGGGGAGAGCAGTTCCCGGCGCATCTGGTCCAGGTAGCGCAGGTAGTCCCGGATGTCGTTCCCCCGGTCCTCCGAAGTCATCCAGGAGGCGCCCACCTTTCCCGACGTTCCCTGCACGTAAAACCGGTGCAGCCCCTCCGGCGCCACCACGCTCCAGCCCGCCTCCACCAGGGGCTCCAGGCGCCGCATGAAAAACCCGGGGTGCTGGCCATACCCGTGCAGCGCCACCAACACCCGGTCGTTTCCCGCGGGCTCGGGCCCCCAAACGAAAACCCGCGCCGACTTCGTTACCTCCATCTCATGGGTCCGAGGCGCTTCAAGATTCACCATGTGACCAGCAATTCCGTATTGTTGAAAGCGGGCAACCAAATCGAATCCAGCACCGTGGTCGATTCCCCAGACCGCGAAGCGACATAAGTATAGGGCAGGTAACTGTCTCCGGGCATTTCGCACGTCCAGGCCGTGTCGGCGGTCGCTCCGCTCACAGTATGCCAAACCCCAGCACAAGTAGGCCAACGGTCCGGAACATGCAGTGTGCGGAACTGCACCTGATCCCCCGGTGCAGCTTCCCCCTGCCTCACCAGGTGCACCGTGACCTGCGCCCGCGGCATCAGTTCCACCGCCACGACCTGCGGTTCGCCGGGCACGAAGTCCTCGGGCGAAAAGGCGAGTCGCTCCGGGAACCACCCTTCCCGCTCGAGGTCCAGCCGATAGTCCAGCGCATTCACCCGGTCGAATGACAGGGCGCATTGTCCCGTCGCATCGGTGGTGCCCTCGGCCGCGTCCGTGTACGCCCCCACGAGCACGCCGCCCTCCACCGCCCGCCGGCTGAGACGCAACCCGACTTCTGGCACGGGCATTCCCAAACGATCCGGCCGGGCATCCCGCACCGACACCGTCAGCCCCAGCGGTTCCTCGGACTGCGGCCGGCAAGCCAGCAGCAGCCCCAACGTTCCCCAAAGCACCCAGCCTGACCGCCTGCTCATTCCTCGAGGACTTGGAGCTTCGCGAACTTGAGCAGGAGCTGCCGCAGGCCTGCCTCCGGGAAAAAGACGGTGGCCTTCTGGTTCGGGGCGACCCCTTCGACCTTCACCACCTTCCCCTTCCCGAACCGGTCATGCTGGACCACCGTACCCTCTGCCAACTCCGTCTCTCCGCCCTCGGGAAGGTGGGGGCGCAGGCGTTTGTTCCCCTTCCCCGCGAAAGGGGGCACGGGCAGTTCGAAGCGTTTGAGGCCGGCCCGGGGTGGGGCAGGGGCCTCCTCCGCCCGCGGTGCGCGGGGGGCGTCATCGGGGGTCGACGGGTCGCCGGTGGTCGACGGCCCTCCGGGGGTCGACGTCCCACCGGGCATGGCCCGCCACCCCTTGCGCGCCGCCTCGAACCCGGCGCCACCCGAGAACGGGGTGGGCTTCCGCTCCCGCATCGACGGCATGTCCACGCAAGCCGGATCGATTTCGTCGAGAAACCGGCTGGGCTCTGATTGCATCAATTGGCCCCAGCGGTAACGGGTCAGGGCGTAACTCAACGTACACGTCTTCTCCGCCCGCGTGAGCGCCACGTAGAACAGGCGGCGCTCCTCCTCCAGTTCGGAACGGGATTGCATCGCCATTTGGCTTGGAAAAAGCTGCTCTTCCATGCCCACCACGAACACATGCGCAAACTCCAGCCCCTTGGCGGAGTGGATGGACATCAGGCTCACACTGTTCTCGTCCGTTTCGGTGTTGTCTGCGTCGGTCAGGAGCGCGACGTCCACGAGAAAGTCGGACAAGGTGGGCAGGACCTCCGGCTGAGCCTGTTGCTGCTGCTCGGTGAAGGCCTGGATGCCATTGAGCAGCTCTTGGATGTTGTCGTAACGGGCCACACCCTCTGGAGATTTGTCCGAATGCAAGGCGTGCACCAGTCCTGTATGTCGGGCGATGTGCAAGGCCAAATCATGCGCACTCCGCGTGTGCAACTCCGCCCGGAAGCTCCGGATCATGGTGGCGAAGTCCACCATCTTGCGCAGGCCCGAGGCTCCGATGGTCTGGGGAGGTTGGAACGGGTCGGTGAGCAGATCCCAGAGCGAGGTTTCCCGCTCGGCGGCCTCGATGATGAGGCGTTCCAAGGAGGTTTTGCCTATGCCCCGCGCGGGGTAGTTGATGACCCGTTTGAAGGCCTCGTCGTCGCGGTGGTTCGCGGTCAGCCGGAAGTAGGCGATGAGGTCCTTGATCTCTTTCCGTTGGTAGAAGGAAAGGCCGCCGAAAATCTTGTAGGGAATGTTGAGTTTCCGGAGGCTCTCCTCGAACGAGCGGGACTGGGCATTGGTGCGGTAGAGGACTGCGAAGTCCCGGAAATGGGACTGGGTGCCGTTGTGCAAATCGAAGATGCGCGTCGCCACAAACCGGCCCTCCTCGTTGTCGGTGTACAAACGGTGGATGCCGATTTTAGAACCGGGTTCGTTTTCAGTCCAAACCGTTTTCTCAATCTGCTCGCTGTTCAAGGCGATGACCGAGTTCGCAGCTTGCACAATGTGCCGCGTGGACCGGTAGTTCTGCTCGAGTTTGTAGAGTTTGTAATCGGGGTAGTCCTTCTTAAAATTGAGGATGTTCTGGATGTTGGCTCCCCGAAAACCGTAGATGGACTGCGCATCGTCCCCCACCACGCACAGGTTTTCGAACCGGGCTGCGAGCTGTTTGATGATGAGGTACTGCGCGAAGTTGGTGTCTTGGTACTCGTCGACGAGGATGTAGCGGAAACGGGTTTGGTACTTGTGCAGCAGGTCCGGGAAATCGCGCAGCAGCACGTTCATGCGGTACAACAGGTCGTCGAAGTCCATGGCCTGCGCCCGGGCACAACGGTTTTCATAGGTCTGGAAAATCTCCCCGGTGCGCGGCCGGCCCGCCTGCTGGTCTTCTGACTGGATTTCGGGATGTTCCTGGTAGTCGCGGGCGTTCAACAAGTTGTTCTTGGCGGCCGAGATCCGGCCCTGAACGCTCGCGGGCTTGTACACCTTGTCATCCAACCCGAGTCCCAGGATGATGTCCTTGAGCAATGACCGGCTGTCTGCCGTGTCGTAGATGGTGAAATTCCGGTCGTAATTGAAACGCTCGCTCTCCGCGCGCAGGATCCTGGCGAAGACGCTGTGGAACGTTCCCATCCAGACGTTGCGTGCTTCGCGCTCTCCAATCAAGGTGGCGATCCGCTCTTTCATTTCCCGCGCCGCCTTGTTGGTGAAGGTCAAGGCCAAAACCGAAAACGGATCCACACCATGCTGAATCAAATGGGCGATGCGGTAGGTCAGCACCCGGGTCTTGCCTGAGCCAGCGCCCGCAATGACCATCATCGGCCCGTCCATGTGGGCGGCCGCATCGCGTTGCGCCGCGTTGAGTTGGTTGAGAAATTCCACGTCTCCGAAGGTAGGAAGGCCCGCCCCACACCACCAAGCGGCGCATGGGACCGGTGGACGAAAAGGCGGGAAAAAAGGTTCGGATGTCTATTGCTTTTCTGACTTAATCTGTTACTTTTGCAGCCCCTTAATTCGGGGAAAGAGATTTTTTGAACAACGGAAACTTGATCATTCGA
>JBIKTK010000023.1:0-9075 GCA_044348125.1 Flavobacteriales bacterium
TCGGTTGTCACGACGATGCCCTGAGCCGCATGTGGCGAGGACAGGGGAGTGACTTGGTGTCCGCTGCCGAACTCATCGACCTGACAGACTATGCGTTGGCTGGCTACCCAGGCAACGACCACAGCGGCAATTACGGCACCGTCTGGTCGGATTTTGATGGAGACGGAGATTTGGACTTGATGATCGCCAAATGCCGCCAGTTCATCAACAACCCCGCGGATCCGCGGCGCCTCAATCAGTTGTGGGTCAACGATGGATCCAACAATTACTACGAAGATGCCGATGCACGTGGCTTGGTTTACCCGGAGCAGAGCTGGACAGCTGACTTCGCGGACATCGACAACGATGGAGACTTTGATTGCTTCATCACCACGCACAGCTCCACCATGAAGTTGCTGGAGAACGATGGCAACGGCTATTTCACGGACATCACCGCCGGCAGCGGGGTGGATGTATCGGGTTTTGTTTTGCAGGCCAAACTCGCCGACTTCGACAACGATGGTTTCGTCGATGTGGTCCTCGGTGGCGGAGCAGACGGATACTTCCGGAACAATGGCAACCAGACCTTCACGGCGGTGGAGGTTTTCCCAGCAGGTGATGTGATGCACAGTTTCGCGATGGGGGATGTAAACCGGGACGGATTCCTCGACTTGTACGCCTCATATGGCAATGGATACAACCAGGCGGACATGGCAAACGCCGACCGCCTGTGGCTCAACAATGGCAATGCGAACCACTGGATCGCCTTTGACTTGCAGGGCATCATCTCCAACAAAGACGCGGTCGGCGCCAAGGTGGTCATCACGGGAAGCTTCGGAACCCAGATTCGGGAGGTTCGGTCCGGCGAGAGCTACGGCATCACGAATACCTTCAGCTGCATGTTTGGCTTGGGGGCAAACGGCACCGTGGACCAAGCGACGGTCTACTGGCCCAGCGGACTGGTCACCACCCTGAACAACCCGGCCATTGACGTTTACCATGGCGTGTTGGAGGCACCTTGCCAGATCGAGGTGGCCATTACGGCTACCGCGGTGGAATTCTGTCCCGGCAGCAGTGTGACCTTGACGGCGCCGGCCGGTTTCAGCCAATACACATGGACGGGGTTGGACAACACCACGGCTTCGGTAGAAGTGACCGCTGCAGGCAGCTACACGGCGACGGTCTTTGATGCCAACGGATGCGCCGGGGTTTCGAACACGGTTTCGGTGGTGGAGGTTACGGGCGATGCTCCCACGGTCTCGGTGTCGGGTGCCGTTGAGTTGTGTGCAGGGGAGGAGCTGGACCTCATCGCCTCGAGCGCAGCCACTTGGCTGTGGAACACGGGAGCGAATAGCCAGAGCCTGACGGTGACAGAGTCGGGAGATTACTTCGTGACCACGACGGACATCTGCGGCAACGTAAACAGTTCTGAAGTGATTTCGGTGGAAGTTTTCCCAGCACCAGCGACACCTGAGGTCAGCGGACCCAATGTAGGCCCTCCGGGTTCAACCTGGGAATTGGTGGGCAACAGCCCGACCTTGCACTGGTACGACGAGGAGAATGCAACCACGCCCATCTTCATCGGCAGCACCTTCACCACGCCGGTTTTGAATGCCTCCACCACGTACTGGGTGGAAGACGTTTTGGAGACGCAAGGGGCGACGGGACAAGGGGGTGAGCTGACCACGGATGCAGGCCAAATGCACAACAACAGTTCGTACTTCCTCATCTTCGATGCATACGAAGACATCGTCATCGAGTCGGTTCGCGTTTTTGCAAACGGTGCAGGGGTGCGGACCATCGCTTTGTTGGACGAAGCCGAGAACGTCCTGGCCACAGGGGACTACATGATTCTGGATGGTGAAAGTGAAGTCGCGTTGAACTTGTTTGTTCCTGCGGGAACCAACTATGGTTTGGCGTGTATGAGTGACAACCCACAACTTTGGAGAGACGGTTTGGGCTCCGCGCTGAACTATCCTTATGCGGTGGGCGATTTGGCCTCCATCACCAAGAGTTCGGTGACGGGCAACAACACCTACAACTACTACTATTTCTTCTATGACTGGAAGGTGGCCACGCCGACGGTGACCTGCACTTCCGATCGGATTGCAGTTGAGTTCTTGGTGGTCGGTGTGGCAGAGGCAGATTTGGAGAGCAGCACGCGGGTATTCCCGGTGCCCACTTCGGATGTGCTCAACATCGAGTGGAAGGGAGGACAGGAAGGTCCCGCCGATGTCCGAATCTTGGACGGAATGGGCCGGTTGGTCAAGGAATGGAACGGAGTGCGGATGGACGGTGCCGGTCGGTTGACGGTGGATGTTTCGGATTTGGCATCGGGACGGTACACGCTGCAGTTGCGTGCGGGCGATCGCCAAGTGGTCCGCCAGGTCGAAGTCCGGTAAGTGCAGATTATCCATGTACCGAGGAAGGGGGCTGGGTTTCCAGCCCCTTTTTTCATGCCTACACGGCCCCGTTCGCGTAAATTGCGGCATGCAAGGCCTGATTTCGCTGCTCACCCGGTTCGTGCCCCGGCACGTGCTACAAAGCGCCACCCACTGGACCATTTTGCGCTTTGCGTGGCTTTGGTCTGGAAACCGTTTTGAGGATCCCATCACCGGGAGAACCTACCGGAGGCTGTTGCCTTACGGACGCGTCACGTCCCGGAGCAATGCCCTGGCACCCCACAGCCTTTCACTGGAACGGCATCGTGCAGTTTGGTACTACCTTCAGCACGACACGGATTTCTTTGAAAAGCCGGCGCGGATGCTGCATTTGGCCCCCGAGTATTGCTACATCCAGCGCTGGCGCAAGTTGCCCCACTTGGACTACGTCACAGGGGACTTGAATTCGCCTTGGGCCGATCATCACTTCGATGTCCACCACATCCCTTTTCCAGATGCGGATTTTGATGTACTGATGGCGAATCATTTGCTCGAGCATGTGGCCGATGACCAACAGGTGCTCCGGGAGATGTACCGGGTGCTCAAGCCGGGAGGTTGGGGCATCTTGCAGGTGCCCATCAACCGTTTGGCCGCCGAATCCGATGACGATCCCACGGTGACGGATCCGGCCGAGCGGGAACGACGATACTGGCAACGCGATCACGTGCGGTTGTATGGCCATGAGGACTACCCGCGCCGCCTGGCAGCGGCGGGTTTCGACGTAGAGGTGGTGGACTTGGCAGAGCGGATGGGGGAGGCCCTCTACGAACGCTATGCCCTCGGTGGGGAGCGCTGGGTTTACGTGGTGCGCAAGACCTGAGCCTGTACACCGTGGAGTTGATTCAATGCCTGAAGCAAAGGCTCCACCCGGCTTTTGCGGATGTGGCAAATCACTTCGCATTGGACTCCAAATCCAGGCAAGTCGGGGCGTGCATCGTGTAGCTTGAGCACCCGCATGGTTTCTCCCATCAGGTGGCAAGGAAGGGTCACGTGAAGGGTCGCTTCTACCCACTTTTCGACGAGTTGGGCGTTGTCCAAAGCGGCCAGGGTAGCCTCTCGGTACGCCTCCATCAATCCGCCCACCCCGAGTTTGGTACCACCGAAATAGCGCACCACCACCGCGAGGCAATGGGTCACCTCCCGGCTCCGCAACGCTCCTAGGATGGGGGTGCCCGCCGAGTGCGCGGGTTCGCCGTCATCTTGTGCCCGCCAGATTTCGCCCGTCGCCCCCCATCGGTAGGCGTAGCAGTGGTGGCGTGCAGCATGATGCAGTTTGCGGAGGGCCTGAAGGTGCAGAGTCACCTCCGCCAAATCCGTCAGGGGGAAAACAAAACCGAAGTGTTTGGAGCCCTTGGCCTTGAACAGTCCCTCAGCGGGTTGAGCGAGGGTCCAATACGAATCAGGTGCCGGTGTTCCTCCTAAATTCAAGACAAAGGATTGAGCATGATCGAATAAACCGTGACCGCGTGCAGGTCACGGCCATAGAAGAACTTATCCAAGGCTACCTGGATGTTGGGGGCCGAGAAATAGGAGGTGTGGAGCTCCGATTCGCCGAGCGCCCGCCACTGCACGGTGTAAGTGGGTTCCAAATCCCGGTGCTCCCGGATGTAATCCAGCATGGCTTCCAAGGCTTGAACCTCCGAAGCGCCCTCCGATTGGTGAAAGAGGAAGCGCTGCGAGTGGCGCGGGCTGGATGTGATCAAGGCCAAACGCACCACCCCTCCCACCTGTTCAAATTGAAAATCGGGCGATTGGGGAGCGAAGTAAGCAGCCACTGTCTGCTCCAATCGCTGCTGTTCCGTGCGGGGATCCGAATTCATGACACCAAGTTACGCCGGGCTTCGGTGGTTTGGAATTCCGGAATCCAGGTGTGCAAGAACGCCCGGGTTGCCTCGTGGTCGCCGGGGTTTCCGCGCAGGGCAAGAAGGTCCGTGAGAAAGGAGGCATCGGGTGCGGGGGCGTGCCGGGCCCGCATGATCTGGGGGTGGTGGGTGGGGAGATGGTCTTCGTTCTGTCCCAACAATTCTTCGTGCAATTTCTCCCCAGGGCGCAATCCTGTGATTTTCAATTCGATGTCCCGTCCCTCCTCCAACCCCGCCAGCCGAATCATCTTCCGAGCCAGGTCCAGAATCTTGACCGATGCCCCCATGTCGAAGACGTAGATTTCCCCGCCCGCGCCCATGGCTCCGGCCTCGAGGACCAGTTGCACGGCTTCGGGAATGGTCATGAAGTACCGTGTTACTTCGGCATCCGTCACCGTTACCGGGCCGCCGGCGGCGATTTGTCGTCGAAACAAGGGGATGACGCTGCCGTTGCTCCCCAACACATTGCCGAATCGGGTGGTGATGCAGCGGGTGGGACCTTGGGAACCGATTTGGCCTACCACAAACTCCGCCATGCGCTTGGTGGCACCCATGACACTGGTGGGGTTCACTGCTTTGTCCGTGGAGACCAGCACCAGCTTCGCACAACCCGCTGCCTGGGCCGCGCGCAGCACGTGGTAGGTCCCAGCCACATTCGTTTCAAAGGCCTGCCAAGGCTGCTTCTCCATGAGGGGAACGTGCTTGTAGGCAGCTGCATGGAAAACGATGTCGGGCTTGAACTTCAGGAAGGTGTCGCGAACTTGCTCTTCCGCACGGATGTCGCCAATCTGGCCCTCGACGCATCCAGAGGGCCCCACCTCGAGCATCAGGTCGTGCATGGGAGTCTCCGCTTGGTCAATGGCCAGGATGGCTTCGGGTCGGCTCCTGAGTACCTGACGCACCAATTCAGAGCCGATGGAACCGGCAGCCCCAGTCACCACCACGCGCTTGCCGCCGAGAAAGCGGTCCACCGGGCCGCTGTCCAGCCGAATGGCCGGCCTGCCCAACAGGTCCTCGATGTTGAGCTCCCGGATTTGACCGGCGGTGAGTTGTCCATTGATCCAGTGGCCTACCGGAGGAACGTCCAGCAGCCGAATGCCGTGGGCGAGGGCCAAATCCACCAGCGATGCCTTGCGCTCCTGGGGAAGGTTTTGAACCGAAAAGATGAGACGATCCACCCGACCGGCAGCAAAAAAACGTCGGGCTTCGGCGGGCGAAAGAATGTCCACCCCTTCCAACTTTTTGCCGTGTTTGTGGATGTCATCGTCAATGAAAGCCACCACCCGCATGCTGCCTTGGCGACCCTCTCGGTCGATGGCCCGCTTGGCGATCAAACCCGCTTCCCCTGCTCCGAAGATGGCTACGTGGATGGCTTCCCCCGTGGGGCGGAAGGAACGCAGATACAACCACTTGACGGCCAATCGCACCGCAATCAATCCCACGGTGCTGGCCAGCCATTCGATGCCAATGAGGGAGAAGGGCAAGGCGAACAAGCCGTCCCCAAGAAAGAACCGCACCCCATTCCAAGCGGCAAACGCAAGGGAACCCACCGAAACTGCCCAGAAAATCCGCCGGGCATCGTCGGTTCCCGTGTGCCGTAGGATGCCCGCTGAGGTCCGAAACAAAGCAAAAACCGCACTCCGAATCAGCACGAAAATCGGAAGGAAACCGAGCCACAACGCCCATTCATGGGGAGGAACCCGGAACTCAAATCGCAACAACAGGGCTCCCCACAGCGCCCCCACCACCAAGCACAGGTCCATGGCCGTGATGATCCAACGAGGTGCGAAGCGGGTGGGCAGCCAAGCCGTTCGCATCATCCTTCGAAACAAATGGAGAAGATGAACGCCCGGGTGCGCAGTCGGTCCAAGGGCGTGGAATAGGTGCTGTTGTCTTGAATCAACACGTTCCGCATCCCCAGTTCGAACTTGCCTTCAAGCGCCAATTTGAAAAAGGGCAGGAAAATGTCCACACCCGCGCCCAAATCCACCGAACGATTGCCAGCCTGCAAACGCAAAATGAAGTCGTCTTGCAACTGCTGATTGACGTCTGCTTGGGATTGCATGTCACGGCTCAACTTACCCCCGACAAGACCGTAGGCTGCGAAGTTGCCGATTCGGTCGGTCCGCAGCTTGACCAACAATGGAAAATCCAAGTAAACGGACTCCGTTCGCCGCAGGACCGACTCGGTGGATCCATCTTCCGTGAGGAACCGGTAGTTGAGGCCCCGGTCTTGGAAGGACAATCCGGGAACGAAACGCAAGCTGACGTTTTTGGTCACATTGTAAGACGCCAACAAGGCCAAGTTGAACCCCGACTGGGGAGCATTGTCAATGCCCAGCAAACTGTCCGTGAAGGCTACATCCGTTACCCGATCAAAACGAAAGTCCGAGGAATTTCCGGAGAGGAGGAAGCCAAAGTGGTAACGTTTGGCATCGAAATTGGCCAAATTCTTCCGTCCCGCTTGTGCCCAAGCCACGGGCAGGGCACAGGCCCAAATTCCAAGGAGCAAGGCCCAAGCACGGGGAGAAAAGCAATGCGTCATGGTGCGGACGAAGTTAAGTTGCCTCCCAACACATTGCGCCACCACCAAGTGACAACCAGCGAGATCACAAGACCGGTGAAAACCAATACCAAGAGAGACATCCCCACGAAGAAGGGGGCTGAGTACAGGGTGTCGATGGAGGCACGCTGATCTTGGGCAAAGGACTCAAAGGTCATCCTTTCATCAACGCCTTGGTCTTGTTTCCATTGTGCAAAACGCTCCGGATCCTTCAGTTCGGACAACAAATCCAGGGCGCGCTGTTTGCGTCGAACCAGGTCCTCTTGTTGGATGAATCCGTACCAAATGCCCATCCCTGCACCAGCGAGCAGTGCGTAGGAAACCACGGGACGCGCCACTGATTTCCAGCCCGAAAGCCAGTCCGGTCGGTCGATTCGGTGCAACCGGGCCCAGGTGGCACTCAACACCGCCAGTGCCATCAGGAGCGCCCAATTGGTCAAGGCACCCCAGAGGTAGGCTTGTTCCCAAGTGACGCGGCCCCAGGTCAGGCCCTTGACGAGCCACCAAGTTCCCGTGGCACCCAACAAGGCCCAGGCCCCTCGGCTCATCCGTTCATCGACTGCAAGAACTCCTCGTTGGTCCGGGTTTTTTCCATCCGGTCCTTCATGAATTCCATCGCCTCAATGGGGTTCATGTCCGCCAGGTGCTTCCGCAGAATCCAAACCCGCTGCATGGCATCTTTCTCCATCAGCAGGTCTTCCCGGCGTGTGCCCGATGAGAGTATGTCGATGGCAGGGTAGATGCGCCGGTTGGAGATGCGGCGGTCCAGTTGCAGTTCCATGTTGCCCGTTCCCTTGAACTCTTCAAAGATGACCTCGTCCATTTTGGAACCCGTCTCTGTCAATGCCGTGGCAATGATCGAGAGCGACCCTCCGTTTTCAATGTTCCGGGCTGCCCCGAAGAAACGCTTGGGTTTCTGCAGCGCATTCGCCTCTACACCGCCGCTGAGAATCTTTCCAGAGCTGGGGGAAACGGTGTTGTACGCCCGAGCGAGTCGTGTGATGGAGTCCAAGAGGATGCAGACGTCGTGGCCACACTCTACCATGCGTTTGGCCTTCTCCAAGACCAAATCCGCAATGCGAACGTGGCGATCAGCCGGTTCATCGAAGGTGGAAGCGATGACTTCTGCATTCACGCTGCGCTTCATGTCGGTCACTTCCTCCGGGCGCTCATCGATGAGCAAGATGATGAGATACACCTCGGGGTGGTTGATGGCGATGGCGTTTGCCACATCCTTCAGCAAGGTGGTCTTTCCCGTCTTGGGCTGAGAGACGATCATGCCGCGCTGGCCCTTCCCGATGGGGGCAAACAGGTCCATCAACCGCGTTGAAATGTTTCCGCCCCGGGTGCTCAACTTGAAGCGTTCTTGGGGAAACAGCGGGGTCAGGAACTTGAAGGGAACCCGGTCACGGACCCACTCCACACTCCGTCCGTTCACGCTGACCACATCGATCAGGGGGTAAAACTTCTCACCCAATCGGGGGGGGCGAATCTTGGCGATGACGGTGTCGCCATTTTGAAGGGCGTATTGCTTGATCTGTCGCGGACTGACGTAAACATCGTCCGGCGAGTTCAAGTAGTTGTAGTCGGCCGAACGCAAGAAGGCATGCCCTTCTGTCTGCAGCTCGAGCACGCCTTCCGCCTCGATGATGCCATCGAAATTGAAGCCGTGTTCTTCCGGTTCACTCAAGAACTTGTCGCGCTGGGAGGCTTGACCTCCTTGCCGCCGGTCTTTGTCATGGCGGTCCCGATCGTTGCGGTCGTTGCGGTCGTTGCGGTCGTTGCGGTCCTGGGGCCGTTCGTTGCCGCGGCGGTCTCGGTCGTTGCGATCGTTGCGCTCCTGGGGACGGTCGTTGCCACGGCGTTCGCGGTCGTTGCGGTCGTTTCGGTCTTGGGGCCGGTCGCTGCGGTCTCGATCTTGGGGCCGGTCATTGCCTCGGCGATCGCGGTCTCGCTCGCGGTCGTTGCGGCGATCGTTGCGTTCCTGGGGCCGATCGTTGCGTGCCTCCATCGGTCGGCGTTCGCCGGACTCGTTCCCACCTGCAGAATCCGGTGCAGCCGTCTCCGGGGAGCCCGGACGTTCCCCTCCTTCGGGGCGGCGGTTTCTGAAATCTGGACGTTGGGACCGAGGTTTGACACCGGACTCCGATCCGGGCGTGGCAACCTCCCCTGGGACTGCTCCATCGGGGGCGGCAGGTTGTTCCACGCGCTGGCCTCGGGATGCCCTTCG
>JBIKTK010000269.1:0-2887 GCA_044348125.1 Flavobacteriales bacterium
GGGCAATCACAGAAATGTCGAACCGAACCATGGCTTCAATTTTGCGTCCACCAATTTAAGCAGACCCCAAGCCTTTCTGACGTCCTCAGGCCCCAACAACCTTTTTTGGGTCCTTGGATCCTCTGTCAACTTCCCCATCCAGCAGAACCGCAAAGGCGTAACCCAGGTCACATCGGGGCAAGGCCCTTCGCGGTAGCTTTGCCCAGCAGAACAAACCTCCACAACCTGATCACCATGTCCACCACCCTCCCCTCCCGACTGTCCTTCCTTCCCATGGGCCTCATCCTCGTGGCCGCGTATTCGTTGAGTGCCTGCCAAGGAACCTCCTCCACGGACAACGCCCATGCGTCGCAAACGGGGACGGCGACGGACCCGGAAGCCTCCGACACCACCGGTGTTTACCGCGATGTCGATGTGGCCGAGTTCCAAACGCTCATGACCTCCCTCACACAACCCATCGTGTTGGACGTTCGGACTCCCGAAGAATGGAATGAGGGCCACATCGCAGGCGCCCAGCTCATCGACTTCAATGCGCCCGGTTTCGCCGAAACCCTTGCTGCGCTCCCCGCCGACCGTCCCCTGCTCATCTACTGCGCATCCGGAGGTCGCAGTGGAAAAACCCTGGAACGTCTCCGAGCCGAAGGAGGGCGCGAAGTCTACAACCTGCGAGGCGGCATGGGTGCCTGGCGCAATGCCGGTGCTCCCGTGGACATGAATGACCCCATTCAACCCTAAACCCTTCACACCCGCATGGCACATTATTGGGACATCTTCATCGAAGGGTTCGTCGGGTACGGCCGCTACCTCTGGGGCGAACTCACCTTCGGCCACGACTGGAAACCCTGGTTTGAAAACTACTTCTACCTGCTCATCCTCGTGTCTTACGCCGTTTGGGGCCTCGAGCGCTGGATGCCCTGGCGAAAGAACCAACGGGCCATCCGCAAAGACTTTTGGCTCGATGGATTCTACATGTTCTTCAATTTCTTCCTCTTCAGCCTCATCGGTTACAATGCCGTTAGCAACGTGGTCGTGGAAGCCTTCAACCAAGGATTGGGCATTGCCTTCGGCATCGAGAACCTCGTAGCCATTGAAGTCACCTCTTGGCCCCGTTGGACCCAGCTGCTCCTGATGTTTGTCCTGGTTGACTTCATTTCATGGTGGACCCACCGCCTCCTGCACCGCGTTCCTTGGCTCTGGAAGTTTCACCAAGTGCACCACAGCGTGAAAGAAATGGGCTTTGCTGCTCACCTGCGCTACCATTGGATGGAAACCGTGGTGTACAAGAGCATCCAGTACCTTCCGCTGGCCATGATCGGCTTCGGACTGCAGGACTTCTTCTTCGTTCATTTCATCGCCCTCCTCATCGGCCACATCAACCACGCCAACGTCGGCTGGGATTATGGCCCCTTGCGGTACATCCTCAACAACCCGAAGATGCACATTTGGCATCACGCAAAAGCCATCCCGACAGAAGGCCCCTTGCGCTACGGCGTGAACTTCGGCATCAGTTTGAGCCTGTGGGACTACCTTTTCGGGACCTCTTACATCCCCCACGACGGGCGCGACATCGAGCTAGGCTATGACGGCGACGAGAACATGCCGGATGATTTTCTAGGCCAAACCCTCGCCCCCTTCCAGTCGAACCGTCCGCAATCTTCCCACTGATGGCCCTTTCTCGATCGGTGGTCACTTGGCTTGTCGTGAGTTTGACCTTGGGTCTGGCGCCCTTTTTCCCAGAACCCCACCTGTGGGGCAAGCTCCGCTGGATTGCGGGAGGCGCCGTGGGCATGGGGGCCATGGACTGGTTCGACTTTGCCTTGCACGGAACCCCTTGGGTCCTGCTCTTTCGGGCCCTGTTTCTCCAATTTCGGGACCGCATGCGGTTGCGCACCCCCCACTGACCCCCGGTAACGCGGCGGCCAGCCGCACCCCTGATGTTGTCACTCCCCGGGGTTCAACCGAGCCCGCTCCAACCGGAACCCCACATCATGGACACCCGGCAGCGGATTGAGCCGCATGGCGTGTCGAACCTCCATCCGGTAGTTGCCCGGTATCGGGAACGCGGTCCCGCTTCGAAACCGCACCCGCTGGTCCACCATGTTGCCGAATCCCGTACCCAGCCATTGGCCCTGTTCATCGGCCAAATCACAGGCAACGGTATCCCGCAGTCGCTTGCCATTGGGGAAGTTGACGTCCAGGAAAAAGTAGATGTTGCTGAAGGGATAGCTTTGGTCGTGGCGGATGTCGAGGAAGAAATCCTGTCGCAGGGTGGTGTCTTGCACCGTCCACTCGAACGCGACAGGGGCATCGGCTTCCCAACCGGTTTCGGGGATGGCTTCGCTACCGGCAAAGATGGCGTCGGGCCGACATCCGCTGACCAAGCCGACGGTCAACAGGATCCCCAGCATCCCCAGCCATCCCAAGGGACGGCCCACGGCTTGGCGGAGGAAGCCCTGGGTTCGCGGAGGCAACGGGGTCATTGGGGCGCGCTTTCGGGGCCTGCCCCATTCGAAGTGGGACGGGGGCCGCGGTCGCCGCGGGGCGCACCGCTTTCGGGACGGGGGCCGCGGTCGCCGCGGGGCGCACCGCCTTCGGGACGGGGGCCACGGTCGCCACGGGGCGCACCGCCTTCGGGACGGGGGCCACGGTCGCCACGGGGCGCACCGCCCTCGGGACGGGGGCCGCGGTCGCCACGGGGCGCGCCGCCTTCGGGACGGGGGCCGCGGTCGCCGCGGGGCGCGCCGCCTTCGGGACGGGGGCCGCGGTCGCCGCGGGGCGCACCGCTTTCGGGACGGGGGCCGCGGTCGCCGCGGGGCGCACCGCCGTCCGGTCGCCGACCCTTCCCTCCCCGCTGGCGACGTCGCTTCTCATCGAACCGCGTGAGCGA
>JBIKTK010000270.1:0-2871 GCA_044348125.1 Flavobacteriales bacterium
TCCAACCTTGTAAGTCGATGTATTGATCGGTGAGCAGTTGATCGACCCAAGCATCAAAGTCCGTTGGAAGAGGCATGGCTGCGAGGTGAACTCAGTTTCCGTCATCCGACCCCTGGGTGGAGCAGATGCCCTTGGCTTCTTGGAGAATCCGGGTCCATTTGTTTCGGGCAATTCCACCTTGCTCTAGCACCTGGGTGTTCAGGTCCTGGCAGAGCACCACGCCTTGTTGCAAGATCCCGCGTTTCTCGGCTTTGTTGAGTGAAGTCAGGCAAGTGATGGGGTGAAATCCGCTTTCGTCAATCCAATCCTTGATGCTGCCTCCTGCGGGTTGGTCCCAACCCACGAGGTGGAGCCCCGAACAGGTGCCGTACTGAATCGCATCGCTCGAAAACCGGGTGTTGGTGACAATCCAGCCTGTGATGTCCTTTTTTGCATGGCTCTCCCCCGCTTGCTCCGAAAGCCAACGATCGCGTAGGTCGTTGAACCGGGCGTGGAAATAGAGCGGGACTTGGACATTGTTCTTCCGCGCAACGTCCCGGTGGAATTTGCACTCCGCTATGCGTACCTCGCGATCCCGCTGTGCCCAAACATCCACCTCGTGGGACACACATCGGCCTGGGAAGACCATCCCCACCCGGGTGTCGAAACCCTGGTGGTCGAGCAAAGCGGCGATGAAATGCTCGAAGGGGTAACCCGTGGGACCCAGTTCCAGAATGGCCCGTTTGAGCTTGTATTTTCCGGCTACGGGCCGGGACTTTTGGCGCAAGCGCCCGAATGCACGTTGGTAAATCTGTCGCGTGCTCCATCCCGGCTGAATCTCCGACTCGATTTGGGCCACGATGTCCTCGATGAGTTGGGCTTTGGCTCCTGAACGTTGGAGGGAACGGCGGAGTTTGGCCTGTTCATAAGGCGCAGTTTCTCCGTTGGATTTGGTGATGAGGATCACTTCAGCGCCACTTGAGGTGCTTGATGGATCGCCCATCGGACATGATTTCCTTCATGGAATCGATGCCGATGCGCACGTGGTTGTCCACGAACTGCTGGCTCACGAGCCGATCGCTCTCCGCCGTTTTCACTCCGGCAGGCGTCATGGGTTGGTCGCTTACCAAGAGCAGCGCGCCCACCTGAATTCGGTTGGCAAATCCGACGGAGAACAACGTGGCCGTTTCCATGTCGATGGCCTGGGCCCGCGTTGCGCGCAGGTATTCCTTGAATTTCTCGTCGTGCTCCCAAACGCGCCGGTTGGTGGTGTACACACTGCCGGTGTAGTAATCGCAATCGTAGTCCCGAATGGTCGAAGACACTGCCCTCTGCAGGGCAAAACTGGGCATGGCCGGCACTTCAGGTGGAAAGTAGTCATCGGACGTTCCTTCGCCCCGAATGCCTGCGAGGGGTAGGATGAGGTCGCCCAATTTGTTCTTGTCTTTCAAGGCGCCACATTTGCCAAGGAACAGCACGGCACGCGGCGAAATGGCAGACAACAGGTCCATGACCGTGGCTGCGTTGGCACTGCCCATCCCGAAGTTGATCATGGTGAGATCCCCTGCCGTGGCACTGGGCATGGCCTTGTCCAAGCCGGTAATTTCCACCCCATGCCACAGCGCAAACCGCTCGAGGTAGGAGGTGAAATTCGTAAGCAGGATGTGGTTCCCAAACTGGTCCAGTTCCACGCCGGTGTAGCGTGGGAGCCAATTGCTTACAATGGATTGCTTGTCTTTCATCTTTCAGGCCAAATTTAGGACCCAGAGGGGCTTTGTGCTTCCTACCTTTGGACCATGAAGGCGATTCGCGGCATTTTGTTGCGCCAGTGGGGTGGATTGTTGTTGTACCTGCTCGGCTTGCTGTCCTCCAGCGGCCATGGCTGGCTGCATGTGCTGCAGATTCCGGGTCATGGCCACTGCCACCATGCTGCCTCAGCAGAGAAGGATGCGGTTCCTGCAGATGGCGTGGGCTGGGAGGCAGCGGATTGCGAAGCTTGTGCGGTCGACGGTTGGATGACGTCAGAGGTACTCGTGGTGGCCCGCATGTTGAAATGGGCGGGAGCAGGGGAATCGGCATGGATTGTCTGTCATGAGCAGGTTCAGCGGGAGGCGACGGGTTGGGGGGACCGGGACCGGGGTCCACCCTGGGCCTAAGGCTTGTTCACGCCGTTGCGCCCCGCGTGCCTGATTTCCAAGGGGCGTGTTCCTTTCATTTCGTTTGCTCATGTGCCGTCGGGCAAAAATGGGTCGGAGGTGGTGGGCTCTTTCGGGCATCGCCATCGCATGGTTTTTGGGATTGGGGAGCGTCGTGGCGGTGGCGCAATCTTGTTGCATCCGTGTATTGGATGCAGCGACGGGGGCTCCCATCGCAGGTGCCTGGTTGGAGGGGCCGGGGGGGAGTTTGGGCAAGTTGGGGCGCATGACGGATGCCTCCGGACATTGGCAAGGCAGTGGGGCGGGCTGCACAACCGCAGGACATTGGACCGTGCAAGCGCTGGGCTACAGAACCGAGCGTTTCGCGTTTTCCTCCGAGGATGGGGATTGTCAAGAGTGGAAACTGGCCCCCCTTCGGTTCATGCTCCCAGAGGCAGGTGTGGAAGCCGTGGGCCATGGACATGGTACTGCACCGGGTTCCGTTGTGTTGCAAGAAACAGCAGCAACCGCAGGGGCGAGAGGCATTTTGACAAGCACGCCGGGGTGGACCTTGTATGACGCTGGTGCCGGGATTTTACAACCGGTGCTGCGCGGCTGGGTCGGTTCGAGGGTGACATGGAATGCCGGGGGAATGCCTTTGGAGGGGAGCCGCTGGGGAGCAGACCACGGTTTGATGTTCGATCCGTTGCTTTGGGATGAGGTCCAGTGGGTACAGGGCAGCGAAGCACTTTGGGAA
>JBIKTK010000271.1:0-2854 GCA_044348125.1 Flavobacteriales bacterium
CTTGAATACCAGGTTAATAGGGCCTTCGTGGCCGGGTGGCTTTCATCGGTTCGCATCATCCGTTTCGTTTTCAAACCAATAACCCTATTTTTGCACCCCTCCACGGCTGTGGGGCTGCAAAGATTTTGAAAACCTACCCATAACTGAAATGACCAAAGCAGATATCGTGTCCCGGATTGCGGAACAGACGGGAATGGAAAAGCACGACGTTCAGACCACGGTGGAAGCCTTCATGCACACCGTTCGCACTTCTCTCGAGGCTGGGGACAACGTGTACTTGCGCGGATTCGGCAGTTTTGTCATCAAGACGCGCGCTGCAAAGACCGGCCGCAACATCAAAGCGAAGAAGTCCATCAGCATTCCGGCCCACAACATTCCTTCGTTCAAGCCGGCGAAAGAATTCATGGATACGGTGAAGACCCAAGTCAAGGTACAACCGTGAACAAACGCACGGGTCAGATCGCACTGGCGGTCGCGGGGGTCCTGATTGTGGCACTGGTGCTGTGGTTGCCCCGTCGTCCGGCCTCTTCGGAGGAGGTAATGGCAGAGGCAACAGACACGACTTCAGCGGATTACAAGCTGGAGCAAGCGGTGGAGCAGGTGACCAGCGGCCAGGATCCGATGCAGGGAATCATGGCCATCCGCGCGCTCGCTGAAGGGGATCCCCCGCACTTGGATGCGTTGGTTTGGCTGGGAATTTTCAGCATTCAATCAGGCCAAACCGACAAAGCCCGGGAGCGTTTCTCCCAGGTACTGACCTTGGAACCAGGTCACCTCGATGCCACTTGGCAACTGGCTTTGCTGGACATGGAGGAGGGCGCGTATGATCGCGCAGTGGTGGGATTTGAGGCCTGCATGGCCGCAGATTCCTCTTACCGGAACGGACTCTTCTTCACAGCGAGATGCTATGAGGGCATGGGAAAGACCGAAGCGGCTTTGATTCGTTACCGGGAATACCTTCCCTTCGCCCCGGACACGGTGGTGTCCAATCGGGTGTTATCTTTCATCGAACGTCTGGAGTCCGGGGAGGCCGGAACCACAGAACCTTAATCATTTGAACCATGCCTAGCGGTAAAAAAAGGAAGCGCCATAAGATGGCCACGCACAAGCGGAAGAAAAGGTTGCGCAAGAACCGCCACAAGAAGAAGTGATGCATGGCCCGGGCTCAGGCCCGGGCTTCCATCGTTCCTTTGCGGCGGTTGAACCCTCAATAGTTTGCGCTTGAGCAAAGAACTTGTGATCAATTCGATGCCTACGGGCATTGAAATCGCGCTCCTTGAGAACGGCCAGCTCGTTGAGTTGCACCGGGATGAAGGGAGCATGGACTATGCCGTCGGGGACATCTACCTCGGTCGGGTCAGGAAGGTATTGCCCAGCCTCAACGCGGCTTTTGTCGATGTGGGACACGAGCGGGATGCCTTTCTGCACTACCTCGACTTGGGCCCCCATTTCCAAACCCAGCAGGAATACGTCAAGAAAGTGATGGCCGGCAAATTGCCGGTGGCCGATTTGGCCCACTTCCCGCGTTCCCCGGAATTGGATAAGAAGGGCAAGGTGAAGGATGAGGTGAGTGCCTCGCAGCTGGTGTTGGTGCAAGTGGCGAAGGAGCCCATCAGTTCCAAGGGCCCACGCCTGACTGCTGAAGTCACCCTGCCCGGTCGCTACCTCGTGCTGGTGCCGTTCGGTGACCGCGTTTCCATGTCCAGCCGCATCAAGGGCGAAGTGGAACGCAACCGACTCCGCAAACTCATGCAGGACATTCTGCCCCCGGGATTTGGCATCATCGTGCGCACGGTGGCCGAGAACAAAGGCACAGCCGACCTCAAGGCAGATTTGGAGGACCTCGTCAGCCGTTGGTCCGACTTGCACAAGAAACTGCGCCACGCCAAACCCGGCAAACGGGTTCTGGGTGAATTGGACAAGACCAGTGCGGTGTTGCGCGATGTCCTTTCTCCGGATTGCTCCACGATTTGGGTCAACGACCCCAAGCTCGCAGAGGATGTTCGGGGCTATCTGCACAGCATCGCCCCAGAGAAGGAGGAGGTGCTCAAATTGAGCCGAGACAAGGACCTCTTCAACACCCTGTCCATCCACCGGCAAATCAAGGCTGCCTTCGGTCGGCAGGTGAATTTGAAAAGCGGCGCCTACTTGATCATCGAGCAGACGGAGGCCATGCACGTGATTGACGTCAATTCCGGGGGACGCAAATCGGGTGCCAAGGACCAGGAGGAGAATGCGCTGATGACGAACTTGGAGTGCGTGGACGAAATTGCACGGGTCCTCCGCCTGCGCGATATGGGGGGCATCATCGCCATCGATTTCATCGACATGGCGAAGAAAGAGCACAACAAGCAGCTCACGGATGCACTGAAGGAGGCCATGCGGTCTGACAAGGCCAAACACAACATCCAACCCCCCAGCCGTTTCGGGGTGGTTGAGATGACCCGGCAGCGTGTGAGGCCGGTTGCGGCCGTCAAGGCGGCTGAGAAATGTCCTACATGCCGTGGCACAGGTGAGGTGGGAGCCTCCATCCTCATCACGGACACCATCGAGAACAGCCTGCACTACTTGACCACTTCCGAGGGTCACCGTTCCCTGACCCTCATGGTCCACCCCATCGTCGAGGCTTATCTCTGCAAGGGCTGGTTCCGTTCGGTCGCAAAAACCTGGCGCAAGCAGTTCAAAATCCAGCTCCGCGTGGAGTCAAACTCCTCGATGGAGCTGCTGGAGTTCAGGCTCTTCAACCAGCTCGGCGAGGAACTCGCCGCTTGACTCGCGCCGCTTCGCGGCTCGGAGATGGGAGATGGCGCTGCGCGCTGAGATAGGAGATGGCGCTGCGCGCTGAGATAGGAGA
>JBIKTK010000272.1:0-2846 GCA_044348125.1 Flavobacteriales bacterium
GATGTTCACGGCTGAAAATGAGGCCCCGGTCAACCAAGCGAGGAGCAAGGTAACCAGCCAGGAGAAGCTCAATCCCACCCACGCATCCGATCCCCGTCCCGACCATTCCCAGGCATATCCCAACACTCCGGCCATGAGGGACAGGAGGAACAACGCGGGCACAACTTGTCGCCAGGTCGTTACCGTTTTGTGCTTCCGGTTCACAAACACCTTCCAGTAACCATATTGCTTGTACTGGCGAAAGAGGTTTTTGTAGGTAGACCGAACGTGGTAGCTGCTCCGGATCCGGGGGTCGAACCAAATCCGCCATCCGGCTTCGTGGAGCCGGAAGTTGAGTTCGTCGTCCTGGTTCCGGACCAAGCGCTCATCGAAGAGGCCGATCTCGAAAAGGGCCTCTTTTCGGTAGGCGCCGAATGCGACCGTATCCACGTGGCCAGCGGAGCCGCCGGTGCGGAACCGGGCGTCCCCGACTCCGAACGGGGTGCTCAGGGCGGCACCGATTCGACGGGAGGTCACCGAGCCGTGCTGTTGTTCCACGATGCCCCCGACGCACGCGGACTCTGGGTGGGCCCGCAGGGCATCCAGGTTGCGCCGCAAGAAATCAGGGTGACAATGCGCGTGCGCTCCGAGGATGATCACCACCTCCCCACGCGCGGCACGGATGCCGATGTTCAGGGCCTGGGGCGTGTACCGCTGGGGATTGTCCAGCATCTGAATGCGGGAATCCCGGTTGCTCCAGGCACGAACCCGTTCCCGGGTCCCGTCGGTGCTCCCGCCGTCCACCACAAAGACCTCCCAAGCCTCTTGGCAATCGGTTTGGCCTTGCAAAGAAGCCAACGTGTCATCGATGAAATCGACTTCGTTCAGACAGGGAATGACCACGGAAACCATACGGCCCAAAGGTAATCAGGCCCGGAACGCCCGGTGCATTTCCTCGTGCGGAATTCCATCCTCCAAGTAAGCATGCCCCGTGCGAACAAACCCCAGGGATTCATAGAACGGAAGCAGATAGGACTGCGCCGAGATTCTCAAATCGCCCCCCGGAAACTGGATCGCCGCGGCCGCCATCGCCCGTTCCATCAGCGCCCGCCCGACCCCGGTACCTCGGACGTTCAACGCGGTGCAGACCCGACCAATGCTTGCCTCCGGATACTTCTCCCCCGGCGCCAGGATCCGAGCGCAAGCCACGACCTCGCCTCCCTGAACTCCCCAAATATGCCAGGCGTTCAAGTCCGCACCATCGAGGTCCAGGTAAGCACAATCCTGTTCCACCACGAAGACCGCCTGTCGCAACTGCATCACATCATGGAGCATCCTCGGCTCCATGTCCTGCCAACGGGCAAGGTTCCAATCCATGCCGCAATATAGTGCGCTATCTTTGCGCCCCTCTCCCCTTCCATGCAGCCACAAAACGTCCTTTCCGTCGAAAAACTCTCGAAGCGATTCGGAGAACGTCTGTTGTTCGACGAAGTGACCTTTGGATTGAGTCAGGGCCAGAAAGCTGCCCTCATCGCCCGCAATGGCACAGGCAAATCCACCCTGTTTCACGCCATCAGCGGACTTGAACCCGCAGATTCCGGGGTGGTCACTTTCGAGGCGGGCACGCGTTGGGCCCTGCTGGACCAAGAACCCGACTTGGCACCGGAAAAGACCATCCTCGACAATTTGTATGCCGGGGACAATTCGGCAGTCCAGGCCCTCCGGTTGTATGAAGAAGCCATGGTTCAGGGTTGGGAAGGCGATGCGCTGCAGCGAGCCTACGATGCCATGGACCGAACGGGAGGCTGGAACTTCGAAGCCCGTGCTCGGGAGGTACTCGGCAAGCTGGATTTGCACGATTTGGACCGGATCACAGGCAGCCTGAGTGGGGGCGAGCGGAGGCGAATCGCCCTCGCCAAGGTGCTCATCGAGGAGCCAGACCTCCTGTTGCTGGACGAACCTACCAACCACTTGGACTTGGAAATGATCTCCTGGCTAGAGAAACACCTCGCTCAGTCCGGCATCACCTTGCTCATGATCACCCACGACCGTTACTTCTTGGAGAACGTTTGTGATACCATTTTCGAGTTGGACCAGCAACAGCTCTTTCGTTACAAGGGCAGTTATGCGTACTACCTCGAAAAGCGCGAAGAGCGCCTCGAGAACGCGCTGACCCAGCGGGAAAAGGCGCGCAGTTTGTTTCGCCGGGAGCTCGACTGGATGCGCGCCACGCCCTCAGCCCGGACTGGCAAATCCAAATCGCGCATCGATCGTTTCTTCGAGATCAAGGCCCAGGCACGGGTTTCGCTGGAGACCGACCCGATGCACATCGCACTCAATCCCGAGCGTCTCGGTGGGAAGCTCGTCGAACTGCACAAGGTGGGCCAGCGTTTCGGTGAACGGATTCTGTTCGAAGGCTTGACCCACCATTTTCGAAGGGGGGAGCGACTGGGCATTGTGGGCGCGAATGGAACCGGAAAATCCAGCCTGCTGGACCTCATGGTGGGACGGGCTGAGCCCGCGGCTGGCAAGGTCGTCATCGGGGAGACTGTGGTTTTCGGGCATTACCACCAACACGGCGCACACTTTCCGGATGAGCTCAAGGTCATCGATGCAGTTCGCAGCATCGCCGAATTCATGCCTTTGCAGCGTGGGGCAAAACTCACCGCAGCCGATCTCCTCGAGCGCTTCCTCTTTCCCCGCCACACCCACCACCTGCAAATCGGAACCCTAAGCGGCGGAGAGAAAAAGCGGCTACACCTTTTGCAGGTGTTGATGCGGAATCCCAACTTCTTGATCTTGGACGAGCCCACCAACGATCTCGACATCTTCACCCTGCAGGCATTGGAGGCTTTCCTCCTCGATTT
>JBIKTK010000024.1:0-8858 GCA_044348125.1 Flavobacteriales bacterium
TCGAGGAGGGGGAGGAGCCGGGCGCTGCCGTATCCGCCGCGGAGGGCCCAGACGGCTCGGACCGCCGGGTCTCGGAAGCACGTGTTGAGGACGTGGGCCCGGTGGGCATCGGTGCCGCCGAAGGAATGGTGGCGGGCCGAGAGACCCGGCGGGAGGATGGGGGTGAACCCCGCGGCGCGGATGGCCTCGGCCGCCTCGGCGATTCGCTCCTCCGGGGCGAATCGCGCCGGCGCCACCAGAGCGATGCCGTCCCCAGGTCGCAGCCCCCGAGGTCGGCGCCTGGGAACCGCCGTCATGCCCTGTGCATTCATGCCGGGAAGTTCGGCAAAAACACGGGGGCTGCGGTGGAGAGCCCGATCGGTTGAACGAAATTTGGCCTGCAGAAAAACCGCGTTCCAACGCCCCTCGCCCATGCATCCTGGCAAAACCCCCGTGCGGAAACGCACGATGATGACCTCGGCCCTTCCATACGCAAACGGCCCCATCCACGTCGGCCACATCGCCGGTGCCTACCTGCCTGCGGACATCCATGCCCGTTACCTGCGGGCAAGCGGCCAGGAAGTACTGTGGATCTGCGGCTCAGACGAACACGGAGCCGCCATCACCATGCGGGCCAGGAAGGAGGGCATGACCCCGCGGGAAATCGTGGACAAGTACCACCTCGAGATGCAGGAAGCCTTTCGCGGCTTGGACATCTCCTTCGACCACTACAGCCGAACGAGCAGCCCCAAACACCATGACGTGGCCCAACAGTTTTTCCTGAAACTGCTGGAGAATGACGCGTTCGAAGTCAAGACCGAAGCCCAATTCTACGACGAACAGGTCGGCACCTTCCTCGCGGACCGTTACATCACCGGTACCTGCCCCAAATGCAACGAGCCCGGAGCCTACGGGGACCAATGCGAGAAGTGCGGTTCCGCCCTGTCGCCCACGGACCTGTTGTCGCCCACATCCACCTTGAGCGGCGCCACCCCCGTGCTGCGGGACACGACCCTCTGGTACCTGCCCATGGGCCGCCACGAAACCTGGCTCCGCGCCTACATCGAAGAGGGCGTGCTCGACGGGGCACCGCACCACGACGCCACCCGCTGGAAGGCGCATGTCGTAGGCCAATGCCGCAGTTGGATCGACGGAGGACTCGAGAGCCGCGCCATGACACGGGACCTCGATTGGGGCGTGCCCGTTCCCCTGCCCCATGCCGAAGGCAAGGTGCTGTATGTTTGGCTTGACGCGCCCATCGGCTACATCACCGCCACGATGGAGTGGTGCGAAGCCAACGGTCAAGACTGGCGTCGGTGGTGGCAAGACCCGGAGGCGGAGCTCGTTCATTTCATCGGGAAGGACAACATCGTCTTCCACTGCCTCATCTTCCCCATCTTGCTCAAAGCCCACGGGTCGTACAACCTCCCGACCCAGGTGCCCGCGAACGCCTTCATGAACCTGGAAGGCGACAAAATCAGCACCTCCCGCCATTGGGCGGTTTGGGTGGCTGAGTTTCTGGAGGAGTTCCCCGACCGGAGCGATGAGATGCGGTACGTGCTGGCCAGCATCATGCCCGAGCAGAAAGACAGCGAGTTCACTTGGAGCGATTACCGCGACCGGGTGAACAACGAATTGGCAGACGTGCTGGGCAATTTCATCAACCGCGTGCAGGTCTTGACCCAGAAGTTTCACGAAGGCCAAATCCCATCCCTCCCCACCTCCATCCAGCCCGGGGATGCCGACCGGGAGCTCCTCGAGGCCCTCGAAGCCACCCCCCATCGGGTGGCCGAAGCCATCGAGAAGTTCCGCTACCGGGATGCCCTACAGGAAGCCATGGGCCTCGTTCGGCTGGGCAACAAGTACCTCACCGAACAGGAGCCCTGGAAGCAGGCCAAATCAGACCCCGACCGGGCCACCTACACCCTGCACCTCGCCATCCAAGTGGCCGGTGCCAGCAGCATCCTCCTCGCACCCTTCCTGCCCCGCATGGCAAAGCGCGTGGGCGAGGCATTCGGGGTCGCCACACACGATTGGCGGCAAGCTGGACCCCATGCGGTCGCGCCGGGCACCTCCCTGTCCCCGCTGCCCATCTTGTTCACCAAGGTAGAAGATGCCACCATCGAGACCCTGCGCGGCCGGCTGGGTCCGCAACCCGACGCGCCGGCCGAGGCGCCAGCCCGGACCGTGGCGCCAGCCAAGGACCCCATCGCCTACGACGATTTTGCCCGGCTCGACCTGCGCGTCGGCGAGGTCATCGCCTGCGAGCGGGTTCCCAAAGCCGACAAATTGCTGCGCCTGACCATCCGAACCGGCCTCGACGAACGCACCGTGCTCAGCGGCATCGCGGAGCATTTTTCACCCGAAGAAGTCGTCGGGCGGCAAGTGACCCTGCTGGCAAACCTCGCTCCCCGCACCATCCGCGGCATCGAGAGCCAAGGGATGGTGCTGCTCGCCAGCACGGCCGACGGCGGATTGCGCTTCGTCACCCCGGAAGCTGGCTGCGCAGCTGGCGACATCATTTCATAAAGTCCACGAATTTCCCGAACAACCCTTCGCCCTTTCCGCGCGTATTGCCTCCCATGCCTCAACTCACCCTTCCACAAGATCTCCGGTCCTTTGTGGTCCTGTATGTGGACGATGACGCGCCCAATCTGAGTGCATTCCGGGCTGCGTTCCGCAAATTCTGCACGATCCTGACGGCCCATTCCATGCAGGAAGGCGTGGCCATTCTGGACAGCCAGCCCATCGACCTCCTGATCACCGACCAGAAAATGCCCCACGGGACCGGCCTCGATCTGTTGCGTCAGACCGTGGACATCTATCCGGACCTCAAGCGCTGCCTCATCACAGCCTACGGTTCACATGCGCTCATCAAGGAGGCCATCAATGCAGGCCAAATCGACTGGTACCTCGAGAAACCCTGGGTCGACGCAGAGGTGCTGGCCATCATCCGCAAAGCGTTCACCGAGACCATGCTGCGTGAGAACCACCGGCAACTCGTCAACCAACTGACCCGGCAACTCCACGAGTCCCACCAACTGCTCTTGCACCTCCGGTCTCAATTTCCAACGCCCCTCTCCGAGGAAGTGGAAAGCACCCTGGAACGACTGGGGCAAAGACTGAGGCGCACCACGCCCTGACCGATTTTTTCCGATTCGGACTGAAACAAATCCGCAACCGCCGCCGTATCTTTGCACACGCTTTTCGCCGATATAGCTCAGTTGGTAGAGCGACGCATTCGTAATGCGTAGGTCTGCGGTTCGAGTCCGCATATCGGCTCCCAAGCCAGAGGTCCCCCAGCGGGACCTCTTTTTTTCTCCGTCCGCCCGGTCATCAGAAGGCTACGCGCCAGGTCAGGGCCACCGTGCGTCCATAGGACCAGTAGCCCTCCAGCTTCCCGTTCTCCACCGTGCCCTGCAGCTTGGCTCCGGTTTGCGGATCCGTGTAAAACGTCTCGAAACCATCGCTCATGTAAATGTGGTCCAGAGCGTTTTGAACATTCGCCTGTAGCCGGCAACGCGCGCCCCGCAGGACAAAGTCCTTGCCCACATTCACGTCCAAGTAGCCGTAATCGGGCAACGCCACGGGCTGCAAGCCCGCCCGCTCCGCGGCTGTACGGTCGAGATCCACCTGAAACCGTGCGTACAACCGGGTGTTGTAGACATAGCTCGCTCCCCATGTCCAACCACGCTCGTTCCGGTACTCGGCCAACACCCCGACCTGGGTTTGCGGCGCATCGCTGACCTTCAAGCCTGCGGAGTAGATGTACAAGGACTCGATGACTTCTCCCGTGGCTTCGTCATTGATGTCCGCTTCCACATCGTTGTCCCAGCGCCAGTTGCCCACGGACGCCATCCCGCCCACCGTCCAGTTGCGTGCCGGACGCCAGCGCCATTCCAGCTCCAAGCCGTCGTGGATTTGGACCAAACCGGTGATGAAGGCCCGGTATTCGGTGCCATCGGGGCGGAGGATGGGGCCCGAAATGATGCTCTTGTCCCTCCACTGCGTGTGGTAGGCATTGAAATCCACGGAGAACCGGGGACGGCGGAAGCGGTAGCCCAATTCGACCGCGCGCACCTTTTCCGTGACCAGCCGGTCGTTTGACAGGGCATTCGAGAAATTGGTGAACACGTATTGGATGAACGGCGCGCGGGCGTACTGGCCTGCATGGAGGTAGAACGTGCTGGCCTCGGTCCACAGGAAACTGCCGCCCGCTTTGAAATTGTATCCCGTGCTGCCGGCCCGCTCGCTCTCGATTCCGTACCGAAAAGCCTCCTCCTGTGTCCAGGTGCCCGACCCCGCATCCCAGACCGCCACCGGTTGCACCCCGGTGGATTCGTACCGGAAGTACTTGTACCGGTCGAGCCGGCGGTACAAGGTGTGGCTGAGGGTTCCCGCGGCGAACGCAGAGAAACGGGGCGATTTGTATTCGATTTGGCCAAACCCTCCCCCATAGGCCACCTGGCCCCGGTCATCGTACTTGATGACGTCCCCCTCCCGGGCGAGCAGGGCATAATCTGGGTTGACCCCATATCCATCGGCCGCGGCGAAGGCCTGCCGCACGAACTGCCCGCCTAGCAAGTCCTCTACGGTGGTGTAGTGTCGGCCCTCGTAGGCCCGCACATCGACCCCTGCCAGCAGCTCGGTCCGCTCCCCGAGTTCCAACCGCATGGTGCTCAAAAGCCCGGTCCAGAAGTGGTCGTTGTGCTGCCGCTCGATGGACGACCGGCTCATGCCCGTGACCGGCACCCCCCCCTCGAGCACAGGGTCGCCCTTGCGGTGCAGCGTGTCGCTCCAGGCACCCGTGTTCGGGTCGAAGGCGATCTCATCTGCCAAGTAGGTGACGGCCTGCGCATTGCCCTCGTTCAGCGAAACGAGGTAGTCCCAGTCCAGGGTCGTGCGGATGGTGCGCTGGGCACCGTCTGGGCCGTAGGTCTCGGTCAACCGGGGCACGGTGGTGCCGTCCAATCGGGTGCCGTAACCGCGGCCCAGACTCACGTACAAACTCGAGGCCCAATGGCCCCGGTTTCCCAAGGGCGCATAGTGGTTCACCGCGAACTGGGGTTTGTGGTAATGGTTCACCCGGGCACTTTGCATCCCGCCGTCCCGGTATCCCCAATCGTCGTTCCAGCGATGCGCCTCATAACCGAGTTGCTCCAGGTCCTGATAACGCTCGACCGTCAGCGCGCCGCGGCGCTGGCCATGGGTTTGTGGGGCACCGATGACCGTGAACACCCAACGGTGCTCCCCGAAGTCGCGCGACGCGGAGAGAAAGTAGCTCCATGCGTCCACAAAGGTGGCATCGACGTATGCGTTGCCGCTGGTTCGGCTTCCGACCGCAGAAACGGCCCATCCATTGCGCAACCGGCCGGAATGAAGGGAAAGCAGCGTTTTGTAGCGGCCGTAGTCGGTGAGGGTTTGGCCTATCGAAACGCTTCGCTGCACATCGGCGCCGCGGGTCACCATGTTGAGCGTCCCTCCTACGGAATTGATGGCGAGCTTCGAGGCACCGAGTCCGCGCTGTACCTGAATCGTGGCCACGGCATCCCCGAGACCGGCCCAGTTGGACCAGTACACCCAACCGTTCTCCATGTCGTTCACCGGAATGCCGTTGATGAGCACGGCCACATTGCGCTGATCGAAGCCCCGGATGTTGATGCGGCTGTCCCCAAACCCGCCACCGGACTTGGTGGCGTAGACGCCCGGGGTGATGTTGAGGGTCTCCACCAACTCCCGATCACCCTGACGCGCCTCGATTTCCCGCACATCCACCGTCGACAAGGCCACCGGAGTCGCCCGGTCCAAGGCCACGGATGCAATCACCTGCGCCTCCCGCAATCCAACCGTCGCCACTTGCAGCCCCAGCGGCTGCAAGTTCAATTCGCCCCCCGTGGGCCGCAGGGGCACCTCCTTGCGCAGGGTCACGAAACCCACCATCGAAACCACGAGTGTGCCCGGCTCGCGGCGCATGGTGGTCACTTCGAACTGTCCTTGGTCATTGGTGGTGGTGCCGTCCTGCGTGCCTTCGATGCGCACCGAAGCCCCGAGAATCGGCTCCCGCGTCTCGCTATCGATGACCCGACCCTTGACGATGGTCTGCGCCCGCAACGTACTCCCTGCATATTCACCGAATCCTACCGCCCCAGAGAGGATGCAAAAAGCCAGCATGAACCACGCTTCCAACCCCATCAAAGGGCGGTGGGATTCCTTTTCATTTCTGATTGAAAACATGTTCCGTGGGTTGGGTTTCCGTCGTTTTTGCGCAGGCCAAATTAACAGACCCCAACCGATTTGCAGACGCCCCCATCGGCTTTGTGGCCGTTGTTGCAGAAAAGACAACGTGGAGCAAACCTTTGGGGCGAACGAAAAGCGAGGCGATGGAACGGAGGAAGGGTGGGCTGCAGGCCCTGTGGCAGGGAGGCTTGTGGGTCGGAGTGGGGGCCGGCGTGCTGGGAGGCGGGTTGGGAGCGGCCCACCCGGTTCGTGCCCAGGGGAGCTGGTACGGGGATTTGTCCCAGTGGAATGTGGTGGGCGATACGGCCACGCTGGCGGCCGACGGAGCGGGGGAGACGGCGGTTTGGCATTGCATATCGTCCTCCGAATCCAACGGCTGGGACGCATCGGTCCGCTGGGTGCAGGCGCTCGCGGGTTCGTTGAACAACCAGAGCGCCCTCCACGTCTTCACGCTCGCGCCGGGTCTCAGCCCGGAGGAGGTGGTGCTGCCCGCCCCGGGTGTTCCAGGAAGCGGCAGTTACGGAGGGGGGATTTTCCTGCGGCTGGGCGCGACGGGTTCTGAGGACCCCCTCGAGGTCTTCAGCACCAGCGCTGCAGGCGACCCCCCGGTCCTTTTCGGATCCTGGGAGCCCGGTACCTGGGCAGCCGGACTGGATCGGTCCTTCCGATTCCGATGGGGTCCAGAAACCCCAGATGCCATCCATTGGTACCACCGGGCCCCTGGGAGCACTGGCGCATGGGCCGCACACCCCCCTCTGCCCTGGACCGCAGGCCCGGTGTGCATGGGACTGTCGGCGCGCTACACGTCGAGCAACACTTCCGCCTTTCAGTGGGTGCGCGAGGCCCAAGGGCCCTGGCTTGCAGACACAACCGGCCCCCACCTGCTCGACTGGCAATGGCACGGCGACACCCTCCAATTTACCTGGGACGAGCCCATCCACCCCGATGACAATCCCTGGGTCGTTTGGTGGGACGGTTCCACCAGCCCAGCAGAAGGCACTTCGACCCAACGAGCGGGTGGCATCCTGTGGGCCTTGCCCCCGGCACCACCGCCGGGGGTTTGGCTCGATGTGGGCTGGCCCGCTCTTCAGGACACCCTCGGACTACTGGGAACAGACACCACCCTCACCGTCAGCTGGCTTCCCCCCGGCAGGGCAGGTTGGCGGGACCTGGTCATCACCGAAATCATGGCGGACCCCACGCCCAGCCAAGGGTTTCCGGAATGGGAATGGGTCGAGGTGCTCAACCGGGGCGATGAGGGCCTCGACCTGCAGCATGTCTTGTGGTGGGACACGGGCAGCGGATTGGCGGCCCTCGAGCCCTTGCCGGGGGTCGATGCGCGGTTGTTTCCGGGCGAGCGGGCGGTTCTATCAGGCAGCAACCAACCCATTCCGGGATGTACCAAGCAACTCCGGGTCATCGGTGGCCTTTCCCTGCTGGATGCAGGAGATGAGGTAGGCATGCGGCACCCAGACGGGACGGCCATCGACCAAGTGGCCTACGAGCGCAGTTGGTGGCAAGGGGTGGACGGCGGCATCAGTTGTGCGGTTCGCACACCGGGAGGATGTGATGGTCCGTCAAATTGGTTCCCTTCCCGGCCGTTAAGCGACCCGGAGGCGGAATCGGCCTCTCCCGAACTGCCCGCGGCCTTCGAATCCCCCCTGTCTCCCGACCCGTCCCCCCCTTTGCATTTGCTGGGCTTTGTCCCTGAGTCCCCAACGGTCGGGTGGTTTGTCTTCGACGCACCGCTCAATCCCCGTGGCAAACCGGAGCGGCAAGGGGGGTTGGCCGGGTGGGTGGATGCGACGGGGGCCGCGTGGGGCCGGGTGCGGTTCCAGCCGGAAGCACCTTGGGAGGGGATTGGTTTCCAGGTGGAACTTCGGGGGGTCGAACGTTGTGCTCCTCCCGGGGTGGATTCTCAGGCAACGCTGTTTGCATGGGCTGATTCGGTGGGGCATTTTCCCGTATCAGGGGATTTGCGGTTGACCGAAATCGCTGCGGTGCCGATTGCCCTGGGTGCGGAATGGGGGGAGTACGTGGAGTGGGCGAATGCCTCGGGGGTCACCTTGGAGACAGGTGGGGTCCGGGTTCAAGGGGAGGTGGGAACCGAGGTGGGGCGTCGGGTTTTGGTGCCGGGAGCGCGGGAGGTACGGGAGGTGGAGGGGGGGTTGCCCAATGCCCAGGGTGACGTCGTGGTCAGGGGGGTCACGGGGGACACGCTGGAGCGGGTGCGTTACGGGGCGTGTTGGCATGGAGATGCCCGGTCAGAGGATGCTGGACTGAGTTGGGTGAGGCTGTCCTTGAATGCCCCGGCGGAGGAGGCTGCGAACTGGGTTTCGAGCGGGGATGCCCGCGGCGGGTCGCCCGGCGGAGTGGACCCCGCTGAGGGAGAAGGGTCAGGTCCGGGGCGGGTGGTGCCGAGGTTGGAGCAAGCGGGTCGGCTGGGCGACCGGGCCGTGGTGCTCGCGAACGTGCCCTTGCGCCGGGTTCCGGGCAGTTGGAAGGCGGTGGAGCCGCCGACCGAATTCCGGGTGGCGGGCTGGGGAAACGGCCGGTTGTGGGAGGTGCCCGCCGCTCCCTGGCAACCGGGCGATTCCATCGGTGATGCTCAGGGCCAAACCGCCCAGGCAGCGCCACCGCCC
>JBIKTK010000025.1:0-8840 GCA_044348125.1 Flavobacteriales bacterium
AACCACGGCCCGGCGAACAGCAGTGCATTTCTGCCCCGCTTTGATGGTTATTTCTCGGCGAAGCTCCTTGATGTACAGGTCAAACTCCGGATCCCCCTCCTTCACATGGGCCCCCAAGATGGCCGCATTTAGGCTGTCCGCCTCCATGTTGAAGGGAATGGACAACGACACCAACCGGGGATGGTTGCGCAATCGCTGGCCCGTGGCCGCACTACCCGTAAACGTGACCACGTCCCTTTCGTCCACATGGTTCAACAAATCACGGGCATCCCCACAAATCCACTGAAGGGATCCTTCCGGCAGGATGCCACTTTCGATGATGGCTTGTGCCACCACCTCCGTTAGAAAACTGGTCGCCGTGGCTGGTTTCACGATGGCAGGCACGCCTGCGAGCCAATTCACAGCCACTTTTTCCAACATTCCCCAGACGGGGAAATTGAATGCATTTATATGTACCGCGCAACCTTCCTTGGGAACCAGCAAGTGGTGTCCTGAGAATGACCCCTGTTTTCCGAGGGAGATGGGATCCCCGTCCACCGCGAAGGGGGAGTCGGGGAACTTTCGCCGCAAACTGGCATAACTGAAGAGATTGCCAATCCCCCCTTCGATGTCAATCCAGGCATCGGTTCGGGTCGCCCCTGTGGCCCAACTGGCTTCGTAAAATACTTCCTTTCGTTCCTGGAGGTAGAGGGCCAGTGCCTTGAGCCTTCTTCCTCTTTCGTGAAAAGTGAGCTTTCTCAGCGCAGGATTTCCAACTTCCCGAGCGTGATGAAACAAGGTGGCCATGTCGATTCCTTCCGTGGAAGCCAGTGCCAGGGGTTGGCCAGTCGAGGCATCAAACAGATGCGTTGCGCGATCGGGGTTGGAAGAAACCCATTCGCCAGCGACATAATGACGCAGGGAACGTGGGGCAAGGGAAGGGGACACCATGCCGCGAATTTAGTCAGGTGAATGGCAATGCTATTCACAAGGTGCTCGTGAAGAACTTTAAACTGCATGTGGCGTTGCACGGTATTCTTTGCTATATTGACCAAACCAAACACAGTCCACGGATGCTTCGCTTCTCCCAATCTTCTTCCACACCTTGCCCTCCATGGGATGTGAACGGGAGCTCGATTTTGCTTCGGGGCGTATTGAATTGGAAGAGCGCAACAATCAACTGGTCGGAAGGATATATCTATCCGTCTATGAATTTTTCGTTAACTTCGATGAACTTTTCTTGGGAATTTCGGAAGACTCGTCTTATCTTTATCGGCGTATGTTCAAACAGGGATTAATCAGAAACATCAAACAACACCATCATGAAGAACCTTTTCACACTGGCAGCCGCCTTGTTCCTCGGATTTGGAGCAAGCGCAAGCAACGTTGAGCTGGTCGTCGAAGCCGTAAACAACGGCGGCCAGGTTGCAGGAAACACGTACCGCGTTTACGCCGTGCTTCCTTCAAATGAGCACTCACTCCACGCCGTCTTCGCGGACGGATCGCATGTATTGAGCCTCGCGACCACCACGAACTTCTTCCAACACCAATACGGAAGCTTCTCTTCCTTGGACGTGAACGAGAACATCGTGTCATTGGACGGATCTTTGGCTTACGACTCTTGGGTGACCATCGGAGCTGAGAACAGCACCAACAACAACCTCTGGACAGTTGGAATCGATTACAACAACTTCCTGAATGGAAGCGAGTTGACGGTAACGGACGGCGCTTGGTTCGTTGTTCCTACGGACGTTCAAGCAGTCGCTGAAGCTGGAAACCGGGTTCTGCTTATGCAATTGACCACCACGGGAACCGCTACCGGTGTTCTGAACTTGCAAGGATGGGATGCTGAGGGCGCTGCATGGCGTGCTTACGACCTGACCTTCACCACCACGAATGCTCAGGTCTTCGGATGCACGAACGCAACCGCTGCCAACTTCAACCCCGCTGCTACCTACAACGACGGCTCTTGCGCTGGCCAGAGCAACAACGGACCTTCTGCTGGTCTGTCGAACGTAGATGCTACCACGGAGTGGAGCGTATTCCCGAACCCCGTTTTCGAAACCACGTTCAGCATCAAGTTCGATCGTGAATTGATGTTGGGTGGCGAGAATATCGTTCTGGAGGCTACGGATATGTCTGGTAAGGTTGTCTTGGCTCGTGAAATCGCTCAAGAGAACATCGTCGGTGGGAACCGCATTGTTGTTGAGCACGGTTTGGCAGCAGGCAACTACACGGTTTCTGTGAAGCACAAGAACTTCTCGGATGCCCGTAACATCGTTGTAACCCGCTAATCGGGTCGTTTTTGACGAACCTCTGTTCGGACGCACAATACAAAAGAGGAACCTTCGGGTTCCTCTTTTTTTGTTTCCCCCTGTGGGTTCAGTCCCCCTTCTGATGCCTGTACCTTCGCAACATGAATCGGACATTATCCGCCTTGTCAAGCATCCATTGGACCCTGGTGGTGGTCGCCATGGTCACTGGCACCACGACGGGCTGCTTCGTTCCCAGGAGCAAGCGTATCAAGGTGGGCCATCCAATAGCTCGCCCTTCGGTCGTCCCCCTCATAGGCTCTCCTATGCTCGGCCCCACAGAGCTGCGATCAGCGAGAATCTGGGCGTTGGCCCCTGGTCCAGACGTTGGGTACCAAGTTGTCTATGGGAAACAAGGGGACACCCCAAAGGATACCATGAATGTGAAAAGCGATGGAAATCGGTTCAATGCCATTCACGCTGAGATTCCGCATTTGGAGCCTGGGACATCTTACTGGGCTTACTTCGTTTCTGAGAACCAGGCTGTAAGTGACACATTGTTTTTCCAAACCCAAGTGCTTTGGGACTTTCGGATGGACCCTCCTCCATTTAAGTTGATGACAGGGAGTTGCGCCTTCATCAATGAAGAGGCTTACGATCGACCCGGGAAACCCTATGGAGGTGACTATGCCATCTTTGAAACCATGGCTGCTGAAGAAGCAGATCTCATGCTTTGGTTGGGAGACAACATCTATTTGAGGGAAGTCGATTTCGGCAGTCCTTCTGGATACGCGCATCGGTACAAGCACGTGCGGACCTTGCCTGAAGTACAGAACTTGTTGGCGGCTTGTCCCCATTTGGCCATTTGGGACGACCATGATTTTGGTCCCAACGACTGCGATGGTTCGTGGGTGCACAAGGATTGGGCGCAGCAGGCCTTTGAATCTTTTTGGTACAATCCCAGTTATGGTCTTCCTGGCCATGCGGGGGGAATCACTACCCAATATCGATTCAGTGATGTGGACATCTTCCTCTTGGACAATCGCTACCACCGGGTGAACCATGACGTGAAAACGGATGTCCCCCAGATTCTCGGAAAGGAACAGATGGATTGGTTGATCGCATCGTTGAAGCGCAGCAGGGCGCCCTTTAAACTGGTGGCCATCGGAGGCCAAATGCTCTCAGACGCGGCCATCTACGAGAACTTCGCCCAATTCCCGGAAGAACGCAAGGAATTGTTGGACCGGATTGCTGCAGAGAACATCAAGGGGGTGATTTTTCTGACGGGAGATCGTCACAATTCCGAAATGACCTCTTTGCAGTTGCCCAACGGCCATTGGGTACATGACATCACATGCAGTCCATTGACCAGCACGAGTTATGACCACTCTGAGGAGCCCAACACCCTCAGGGTTTCGGGTTCCATGGTCGGGGTACGGAACTACACCACCTTGGAGTTTTCAGGCCCTCGCAAGGACCGGGTCATGCGTGTGGTCATGCACGACAAGGCGGGAGGCATCCTTTGGGAGCAGACCTTGCAAGCAACATCTCTTTGATTGGAGCGTTGCGAGGTTGGACCCCATCACCAATCGTCATCCAATAGGTAATCGGTGTGCTTGTGCCATTGGTCCAATTTGATCACGTAGTTCACACCTTCGATGGAAACCCGGATGGCTTTGCAGATCATCTTTTTTTGCGGGATTTCAAACTCGAAAGCCTCATCCTCATATCCATTGGGAAACATCTTCAGCAGGGTTTCTCGGATGGGTTCCGGGAGTTTTTTGTAACTCACAATGAGATTGCGCATGGGAGTATGTTGTGACCCTCCTGTACGGATTTCCCTTCAATGGGTTGCATTTGAATGAAATGGAATTGATTTCTTTTGATACCGGGCAATCATGAAAACCCCACACACCCCTTTGGAACAAGGACGAAAGCAATACGACCAGGGTGCTTTGCATCGCTCGGATTTGCCAGATTCCCCCATTGACTTGCTCCGGGCTTGGCTCAAAGTAGCAGAACAAGTGGTCGGTGAAGACTTCCAAGCCCTGGTGCTCAGCACCCTCGATGCTTCCGGATTTCCCACAGGTCGCGTGGTTTTGGCGCGTGGCTTGGATGAGGAGGGCATCCGGTTCTTCACGAACTACCAATCTGAAAAGGCAAGAAACTTACAGGACCATCCACAAGCCTCAGCCACCTTTTTCTGGAAGGAATTGGAGCGTCAGGTTCGGGTTCGTGGGGTGGTGCGCAAATTGTCCGTGGACGACAGCGACCGGTATTTTGCGAGCAGGCCTCGGGAAAGTCAATTGGGCGCTTGGATGTCCCCTCAGAGCGAGGTCATTCCGGAAGAAATGGACTGGGAATCCAGTCGCCAAACATGGGAGCAGCGATTCAGGGACCTCCCCGACATTCCCCGACCTCCGCACTGGGGAGGCTTCGTCCTGTCCATCCAAGCCATTGAATTCTGGCAAGGACGCCCCAATCGACTCCATGATCGCTGGGAGTATGCCCTTCAGGCAAGTGGAGTTTGGCAAATCGTGAGACGTTCACCTTGATTCCCCGGCGACATACAAAAAACCATCCCGAAGTTGCGTTCAATCTACTGCGAGGATCAGTCCTTTGAGATAAGCTCCTTCTGCATGAAAGATTCCTACGGGATGGTCCGCAGGTTGGTGCAGCTTGTGCAGCACACGTACATCGCGTTGTGCCTCGATGGCTGCGGCAACCAAGGTGTTGTAGAACATCGACTCATCAACGGCCTGAGAACAAGAAAAAGTGGCCAGGATGCTTCCAGCTTTCATGCCATGTAGGGCATTGGCGTTGAGCCGCTTGTAACCTTGAACCGCGGCGTGTCTGGCTCCCATTCGTTTCGCAAAAGCGGGCGGATCGAGAATGACACAATCGTAACCCGATAAGTCACCCTTCACGAAATGCATTGCATCGGCTTGAATCTGGTGATGCTTCTCAGCTTCAAACCCATTGGCCAATACATTCTCGTGGGCAATTTCAAGCGCCCTGAGGGAACTGTCTAAACTATCTACCCGCTTGGCTCCGCCAGCCAAAGCAGCCACGCTGAAGCCACCTGTGTAGCTGAACGCATTCAAAACCGTCGCATCCCGACAAAGACCGCCAACGATGGATCGGTTTTCTCGTTGGTCTATGAAAAATCCCGTTTTCTGGCCTTGCACCAAATCGATGATGAACCGATGTCCATGTTCCCAACCCCAGACAACTTCTGGCAGTTCACCCCAAAGCACCCCGTCATCTTGGGACGAATTGTGGGCACCCTCCGCTAGTTTTGCGCTCTTGTTGTACACACAGAGGAGGGAGCCTCCCATGGCCTGCCGCATGGCATGGAGTATCGCATCAACACATCTCGCCATCCCTGTGGTGTGAAATTGTACCACCGCCACTCCAGCATAGCAGTCGACAATCAAACCGGGCAAACCATCGCCCTCCCCGTGGATCCAACGGAAGGTGGAAGGGTTGTTGGTCGTGTGCAGCCCCAAGCGTGCCCTCCATTGCAATGCGTTGGAAAACCGGGCGTTCCACCAATTTTGATCAGGAGCTTGGGGGGAGAAGGAGAGGACCCGAACGGCAATGGTCTTGTCTGCTGAAAAATGCCCAAATCCCAAGGTGCTTCCGGATTGATCTTGAAGTTCTACCCAATCGCCATCTGCAGGTAGGTTCTCCGAAGGGTTCAATGCACCGCTGAAAACCCATGGATGTCTCCGGGCCAAACTGCCTTCCTTTCCTCTTTTGATCCGAACCTTCTGCATGGGTTGAGCAATCTGTGGTTCCAAAGGTAATTCGCGGTCATGCCATTAGGACAAGAACACCCTGGAGCGAAGGGTGTAGATTTCCCCCTTCGCACGCATTTCCTTCAACCGATAGACTGCGTGGTCTCGCAGTGCGGGAGGAAAGGAGGCAAGGAGTTCCTCAGCAGCAATGCCGGATTCAGGAATCAGTTCGTGAACCCAGTGCTTCCAATTCCAGGATTGGGCTTGGCAAAGGTCACAGACACCACATCGAGCCATCCCGTCTGCTGAATCTCCAAAGTAGCGATCGATTTGCAATGACCTGCAGGCCTTGTGTTGGATGTAGTCTTGCATGTCCTGCCATTTGGATTCCAGTTGTTTTCGTCGGTCGCTGTACAGTGCCCGTGGCATCTTCAATTGCTGGGATTGCATTCTAGGGGAGAGCCATTGGACGGCCCATGGGGAACTACCCGATTGCAGGTTGATCAAACCCTGTCGGTCCCATTGTGCCAACCATTTTTCGATGTCCTCCAGTGGGAGATTCAAATGGGCTGCCCATCTTTTCGGGGTGGCTTCTTCCGGTTGTACAAAGGCTCGGGGTGAACGCAACATGGCATCCAAGAGTTCGACCCCAAGTCCTCCTGCATCGATGTGACGCTGAACTTGCATGGGGGTTGCGAGCCATTGCCAGGTAACCTGATCCTGTGGGACTTGTCGGATGCTGATCCATCCCGATTGATCGAGAAGCGCAAGCGCTGATTTGACCTCATCTGCCCGTTCTCCTTTTCGCAGGGCCCAAGATTGGGCATCGAACCGGGTTTCCTCAGAGGGCTGGTCCCCAATCGCCACAGAACCCGCGTCAGCCAAGGCTTGGTAAACCTTTCGAATGAGCGATTCATCCGGAAATCGACGTGCCAATCGCCTTGCCGATTGGGAGCAAGCTGCGGGGGATGCAAACAGGATGCAATCCGCATGGGCACCATCCCTGCCGGCTCTGCCCGCCTCTTGGACATAGCTTTCCAAATCGAGCGGGACATGGGCATGGAGTACCCAACGTACATTGGGCTTGTCGATGCCCATCCCGAAGGCACTGGTGCAAGCCATCACTTGGAGCTTTCCAGAGACCCAATCCCGTTGGCGGTTTTGCTTCTCATGGGAAGTGAGCCCAGCGTGGAATGCCGAGGTGCTCAGGCCCGCCTTGGTCAATCGGTCCGCCCATTTCTCCGCATCCATTCGGGTACCTACGTAAACCAATCCAGAACCGGGCATGGACAATGCCGTTTGGAGCAGTTGCGTCTCAGGGTCACCGGTTGTGACCACGGCATAGGCGAGATTGGGTCTTCGCATCGGAGACCGATGGCGGTGCGCATCCAACAAACCCAGTTGGGTGCCGATGTCATCAAAAACTTCGGGAGTGGCTGTGGCGGTAAAAGCTCCCCAGGCTGCATGCGGAGCCCATTGACGGAGCGCCTGGATGTTCCGGTAGGCAGGACGGAAATCATGACCCCACTGGGAAATGCAATGGGCCTCATCAACCGCAATGGTCCGGATGGGTAGGCTCCCAACCCGGGCCTGAAACAGGGGGTGTTGGATGCGCTCGGGGGAGATGTACAGAAATTGAAGTGCGCCGGTGGCAGCATTGTCCAACGCCCGTTCGGCGTCCCCCTCGGCACTTCCAGACACAATGGCCTCGCACCGAATGCCCTTCCGCCGGAGACCATCGATTTGGTCTTTCATCAGCGCGATGAGCGGTGATACCACGATGCAAAGTCCACCCCGAACCAAGGCCGGGACTTGGTAGCAAATGGTCTTCCCGCCGCCCGTGGGCAAAACGGCTACGACATTTTTTCCCATGGCCAAGTCTTGAACCGGCCCGAGCTGGTAATCTCTGAAATCGTCGAATCCCCAGTGTGCTTTGAGCACAGAACGGGCCTGCAACATCGCTTCTTCCCTATTGTCCATGGGGTCCTGATTCATCTCTTCGATTCACGAACTTTGGCCTTCAACAACCCGAAAAAGGCCATGGCATCGAATCCGACAAAATTCAGGCGAATCCTGATTGCTGGAAACTGGAAAAGCAACAAGTTCATCAACGAAGGCCAAGCATTTGTGAGTGCATTGCAAATGAGCTTTCCTCACGACGGGAGCCGGGGAGTAGAGGTTTGGATTGCACCACCCTTGACTGCGTTGGCGGTCTTGGCTCACATGCCGCAGGCAGGCAGACGGATTCACTGGTCCGCCCAGCAATGCAGCGCCTTCGAACAGGGAGCTTACACTGGCGAGTGTTCCGCCGCCATGGTCCTCGACGCGGGAGGGGAGGCGGTCATCATAGGCCACAGTGAACGTCGATCGCTGTTCGGTGAAAGCGATGACCGGGTAGCAGACAAGGTGCACCGGGCCTTGGATGCTGGACTACAAGTCATTTTTTGTTGTGGGGAATCCCTTGAAGAACGTCAAGCGGGTGTTCACGTCGAGCGTGTTTTGGAGCAATTGAAATCGGGATTGTTCAAGGCAGAACAGCACCATTGGGAGCAGGTGGTGGTGGCTTATGAACCCATTTGGGCCATCGGCACTGGTCTGACCGCAACCCCAGCGCAGGCCCAAGAGATGCACCGTGCCTTGCGCACAGGGCTGGTCGACGTTTGGGGGGAGAAAGCTGCGGAATGGATACCCATTCTGTACGGAGGATCCTTGAATACCGGCAATGCCGATGAGTTGCTTCGCCAACAGGATGTTGACGGTGGATTGATCGGTGGAGCCTCCCTACAACCAGATACTTTTTCAACCATTGTCCGCGTTGCGGACCAAGTGGCCTTGGAACGAATGGGAATGAACCCTTGAGCATGACATC
>JBIKTK010000273.1:0-2804 GCA_044348125.1 Flavobacteriales bacterium
AATGGCAATGCGAAGAACCTGTACCCCATGAACGCCTCCGGAAACGTGGACCGTGCGGGGCAGTCGCGGCTGCTGGCCTTGATCACGGCCCGCCAAGAGCTGACTGCTGAGTCTACGCTGGTCAATGAGGCTGCGAAGAAAGCGGCCAGCGGCATTCGGTCGGCAGTGGAACAGCAGCTCCTGAACCTCGTTCCATGAGGACAACCGCCCGTCACTTGCGTTTTGCCTGCCGGTGCGGGTGGATGGCCGTGGCGGTCGGAGCCCTGTGGCTCAGCGGGTGCGTCGCGCAGAAGCCGGCGCCGCAACCTGAGCCCACCTGGGTGAAACAGCGGCCCATGTCGCCCGGGTACTACATCGGGGTGGCCTCGGCGTCCAAGCAGCAGTACCCGTTCGATGCGCTGGACATGGCGCAGAAGCGGGCGCTTTCGGATTTGGCAGGCCAAATCTCCGTCCGCGTCGAGGCTTCCTCGGTGCTGGAAACGGCCCAGCGGAACGACCGGGTCAGCGAGCAGTTCTCCCAGCGCATCCGCAGTTCGAGCGAGGAGGATCTGGCGGGGTACGAACTGATGGGCACGTTTGAGACGAAGACGGATGCTTGGGCGTATTACCGGCTTTCCATCGTCGTGTACGAGCGCATCCAGCAGGAACGCAAGGCCGCAGCGATGGGGGTGGCAGCGGGCTTCTACCAGAGTGCGCAGGAGGCCGTGGCGGCGCGGGATTTGGTGACGGCCTGCGATCGGTACTTGCGCGGGCTGGAGGCCCTCGCTCCGTATTGGGGGGAGGTAAACCGCTACCAGCCCGCGGGAGCGGCGACTTCGTTGGTGCTGGACCAAGCGTGTCTTCAAGGCATCACATCGGTCCTGGGGAATCTCAGGCTGGAACCGATGGACCGGGAACTGGAATTGAACTTCGGGTCCAAGTACCGCGGGGTACTGGTGGTTCAGGCCCGGTACGAAGGCGGGGCCGTCCCCAACTTCCCGCTCACCTACCGATACAGCCGGGGCACCCTGCCCACCCGGCGCGAGGCCCGTACCAATGCGGACGGCATCGCCCAGCTCCCGGTGGATGGGTTCGAAGCGGGCGCTCGGCATGCGCAGGTGGTCATCGGCAGCCCTTGGAACGTCCTGCTCCCGGATGCCGCCACCCGGCCTTCCTGGGAGCTGGTGAAGGGCATTGTCACCCCCGAAGTCACCGTGCCTGTGCGGCTCATTCAGCCCGTCATCTGCATCCAGTCCCAGGAGTCCCAGTACGGCCGCCCCAGCTCCGGAAAGCGGCTCGCCGATGCCCTGGCCGCCGCCCTCACCGAGCGCGGCATGGTCCTGACCACGCAACCCGCCAAAGCAGACGCCGTGCTGTCCATCGAGGCCGACACGCGCCAATCGGGCAACGGCCAAGGCTTCTACACCGCCCTGCTCGACGCGGCCATCGTGGTGCGGGACAGCCACGGTGAGCCCGTGCTGCAGCGCAACCTCGAACGCATCAAAGGCGTCCAAACGAACTGGGACAACGCCGCAGAAGAAGCTTACCGCAAGGCCGCCCTCGAAGTTCGAGGCGCCTTCCTGGATGAATTGCTGCAAAAACTTTACCAGTGATTCCGGGGTACCGGAACACTTTGGCACAGAATTGGATAATCCCTTCAACATACCTTATCATTGAGTCATGAAAACTCGTTCCCTCCTCACTTGGACCCTGGCGGGTACCACGCTGTTTGCCACCTCGTTGGTGGGTTGCAAAGACAAAGAAGAAACGGCCGTCTCTACCCCAGAAACCCGCGGTGAAACCCGCGTGGTGGAGTATTGCTCCGGCGACCAGTACCTCTCCAATGGGGAGTACTTCCGTGCATCTGCGACCGGGAGCAGCCCCCAGCGGGAAATCGCCAAGAAGATCGCCCGTCAGAACGCAGAGGCCACCCTCGCCCGGGCCATTGAGGTCACCGTGGAAATCGTCGCGGAGAACCAGGCCACCCAGCTCGGGTTCAACACCACCGAAGAGGCCACCAGCAAGTTCAACGAACTCAGCCGGTCGATCGTCAACAAGCAACTGAGTGGCGCCATCACCATCTGCCAAGAGTTGACCATGACCCCGGACAACAAATACATCTCCTACCTCGCCATCGAACTCAGCGGTCAAAAACTCGCCGATGCTTATGCGGAAGGTCTGAAGGCAGATGAGCGCATCCGGGCGGAGTACAATTATGAGCAGTTCAAGGAGACCTTTGAACAGGTCATGGAGCAACAGCGCAACAAGCAGCCGTAATCCCCTGGCCGCCTGCGGGCGGAATCAGGTTCCCGGAGCCCGGGCCGCGTCTTGTGGCCCGGGCTTCGTGCCTTCGGGCCCACCCCAGACCGGGGTCAAAGAGGGAACCGGCGGATGTTGCTTCCGGTAGACCGCCACAGAATCCAGCCAGTTCCGCAACATCCGGTCGCCCTCCGGCGTCAGCACGGATTCGGGGTGGAACTGAATGCCTACGATGGGCAACGTGCTGTGCCGGAGGGCCATGGGCAACCCCGATTCATTGCGGGCCGTGATGTGGAGCACGGCTGGCCAATCCTCTTCATCGACCACCCAGCTGTGGTAGTGACCGATCGGCGTCGGTCGGGACACGCCCGCAAACAGGCCCTCCTGCTCGAAGGTGGTCAGCGCCGTTTGTTGACCATGCAGCACCTCGGGCAGGTTGCGCAGCATCGCCCCGAAAGATTCCGCAATGGCCTGCATGCCCAGGCAGACCCCGAGGACCGGAATGCGTTGCGCTGCCGCCACCGTGATCAGGTTCATGAGCTGTCCCGCCTCGGCAGGCAACCCCG
>JBIKTK010000274.1:0-2794 GCA_044348125.1 Flavobacteriales bacterium
GCGTGGCGTTCCTGGTCGGGCAGGGCATGCCGGTGGGGATAGGGACCCGGGCCGCTGATGCACAAGGGGGTGCCGGCGGGGAGGACCCGGGTGAGTTGGCGGGCAGCGCGCTCGAAAGCGGGGAGAAGAGGGGAGGGGAGGTTGGGGTCGGTTTGGCCTACAAACGCTTTGTCGCGGCCCATGCGCGTACTTTTTCCGCCGGCCAGCACGCATCCCACCAGGCTCGGCGGGGGGGGCAGCAGCAGCGGCTCGGCATTTTCGCAGGCCAAACCCCATTTCAAAACGGCTTCTTCTTTCCAATTCGGGCGCACGACAAGAAGGACGTTGCGGCCGGCATGTTCCGGCTGGCGCATGGTTTGAAGCCAGGCAGTGAGGGTGGGGGCGAGGCCGGTATCGTGTTGGATTTCGAGGGGGCCGATTTCGTCGACGACGAGGGTGCGGATGTGGGGATCGGCGGTGGCGGCGTAGAGGCGGTCGAGGGCCCAGCGAAAGCCGCTGGCGGCAAATCGGTAGCGGCCGATGGGGATGTCGTCGGGGTCGGCAGGGGCGTCCGGGGCTCGTTGCCAAGGATGCTGGTGGCCGGTGGCGAGGTCCTCCCACACGCGCAGGCCGTCGATGTCGGGGCCGCAGATGCCCCCCACGGGACCCCAGGGGTCCGCTCCCTGGGACGGGGTTTCGCGGGCGCGGCGGGCCCACGCACGCAGGTACTGGGTCTTCCCGACGCGAATCGGAAGGGTCAGCAGGTAGAAGCGGGCGCTCATGGGGCCGGGGGTTTGCCGGTTGGAACTTCCACGGAGAGGATGAGCCAGTATTCGAGTGCGCGCCACCCCGCTCCCCATCGTCCTCCGCGTCCTCCCGCTCCCCGGCGTCCAGGTTCTCCCCCGTGTCCAGGTTCTCCCCCGCGCCCGCCCGCCGCCAAGGCCCAGCAGCACCGAAGCCGTTCGCCCTGCTCCTCGGAGGTGGCCAGCAGGGACCACGCGGCCGCGGGCCGCCCCCCCCGGCGCGCCCAACGGTTCACCCCCCACCGAATCGCGGGGCCGACCAGAACGAACAGGAACAACGTCGCGGCCACGCTGCGCAGCAACAGCGCGCCGAGTTCGGCGGGCTCCCGCCCCATCCAGGCCAACCCGCCAACAACAATCCCCGTCATCACCACATATCCCCCCACCCACTTCGCCCGCCGCCATCCCGCCCTGCGTCCCGCCCCACGTCCCGCTCCCTGCTCCTCCCCCTGCTCCTTCGGCACGGGCTCCCAACTTTCCCAAGCGGCACGAACTTGTTCCCGCTGGGCCTGCCAGCGCCGAGGCCAACGCCCCAACCCCAATCCCAACAGGGCTCCCCAGGTTGCATACAAACCGACGTACACCCCGATGAGCCAGCGGCTCCCGGGGGCGTCGCCCGGCAGCTGGCGAGCCGCCGACGCTCCCAGCGCATCGACGGCAGTCCAAAATGCCTCCCCGTACACCCAGGTCAACATCAGGGCCTTCTGCGTCGCGGATTCCGTCATGGCGACCACGGCAAAGCCCACCGTGGCGACCGCGTGCCAAGGGACGAAGCGGTAGAAACACCACGCAGCGAGTCCCTGGAACGCCACCGCGACATACGCCGTAGCCGGCGTATGGGGACTGGCGATGGCTTTCGCGGCGACCACCAGCAAGGTCGCCTGCAGCAACCAGCCCCAAGGCGCTCGCCTCCCCTGCTCCCGTTCCGCCCGAACCACGGCCGCCATCGCCGCCAACGAAGCGACCGCGAACCCCCCCACCGTCATGCCCGTCAGGGGCAACCCAAGCCCGTGCATCACCCCACCCACCGCGGACTCCGAAAAGGCCCAGGCGGCGGTCAAACCCCAAATCGAAGGCGGCATCGGCGGTCTCACAAGCGTGCAATCTAAGCGAAGAATGAGCTTACTTTTGCCCACCCGCGCTCATAGCTCAGTGGTTAGAGCAGTGGACTCATAATCCATCGGTCGCAGGTTCAATCCCTGCTGGGCGCACATTTTGTAGGCCAAACCAGCCTCCCCACCGTCAGCGTCGGGGGCCATGGCTCCGTAGTTCAATGGATAGAATAGGCGTTTCCTAAACGCTTGATTCGGGTTCGATTCCCGACGGGGCTACAACGACTTCACAACGAAGTAGTTGTGTTTTCTTAAGAGGGGTTTGGGAGGTATGCCAAACCCCACATGCAGAACATCTGCAGAACATTTGCAGAACATTTGCAGAACATTTTGTCGGTAGAGGGGAGTAGAAAACCTCAATTGACCGAAAGTCAAGGTTCAGATTGCGCCTGTATTTGAACTCCTTTTCTCCGTTGACATTGGGTTACCTTTCTTCAACCAAGTCAATCCTGATGATGCGCATTTTTCTCACGGTCTCGGTCTTTTCCCTTTTCGGCATGACCGCCTCTGCCCAATATGCCTCCGACTGGAATCCCGATTCGGATGGGGACAACACCATCGGAGTGAATGACCTACTCGCACTTTTGAGCGTGTTTGAGGAAACCGATTCAGATAACGACGGCATTTTTGACAGCCAGGATGATTGTGTAGGGGCGTACGATGCCTGCGGGGTGTGCAATGGCCCCGGCCCGACGGTGGTGGTCGGAGATTCTCTTGTTTGTCCCATCTATGGTTGCACGGACAACTTGGCCTCGAACTTCTCCGCTTCAGCAAATACGGATGATGGGACTTGTGCATACGGGCCAGCCCAATGTGGAGGTGCCTCGACAGTAACATTTGACGGGCACGCCTATAACCTCGTGGGCATCGGCAACCAGTGTTGGTTCAAAGAGAACTTGC
>JBIKTK010000275.1:0-2789 GCA_044348125.1 Flavobacteriales bacterium
CATGGAGAAAGGAGGGGAGGAAGGGAAAACGATGGAGTCAAAAAAAAGCCCCGGCTCAGCCGGGGCTTTGTGATGGCATGGGCCCAAAGGGCTCATTTGCCCGCCGCCGGCGTCACCTGTGCGGTGATCGACAAGATTGTCTGGGGCGGGCTGGTGTTTGCGTCGATGGTGACCTGCTTCCGTTGGGCATTCGTCTTGCCCTTGGAATTGAACTTCACTTCAATGGATCCCGTTCCGCCTGGAGCGATGGGCTCTTTGGGACACTTGGGAACCGTGCATCCGCATGAACCGTTGCAATTGGAGATGATGAGCGGTTCGGTTCCCGTGTTGGTGAACTTGAACACGTGCGTTACTTCATCGCCCTCGTTGATGGTACCGAAGTCATGCGTGTTGGAATCGAAGGCCATGGTGGTGATGGGACCTGCGGGTACACCGGCATCGGTTCGCGCGGGATCCATCGCACCTTGCGGGGAGGGCGAAGTGTTGACGGGAAGTTCCTGCTCCGCAGAGGAAGTGGCGTCGCCGGCCGCAGCCGCATCCGCGCCAGACTCAGATTGTGAGCAAGCGCTCAAAGAGATGGCCGCAGCCACCGCAGCAAAGTGCATCAGTTTGAAGTTCATGGATTCATCCGATTATGGGTGAGCAAAGTTAAGATTCAAAACGTCTTGTGGGCCAAATTCATCCGCTCGAAAGTCCCGTCTTGCAGTACTTCGATGGCGCGCTGCAGGGCCTCATTCAAAGGAGCAATCGCCTGATAAAACACCTCAGGGGTGTGGATGTTTCGGCCGATCATCGCCTTCAACCGAAGGGAGATGGCATCCTTCGATTGGGCCCAATCCTCGGCAACAAATGGGACTTCCTCCGAATCAACGAAAGCGATGAATCGGTCCAATTCCACTTGGGTCAATTGAAAACCCGACAAGAAAGCAGCCGGCGTGGGATACCGTTCGAGCAATGTGGCCCGCAGGCTGTCCACATAACTCAGGGCCCAACGGTTGTCCAACCCCTTCCGGAGGATCCGGCTGAAGTATTCCGAGTTGTCGGTGGTGTCTACGGGAACAAAAACATCCGGCAAAATCCCCCCCCCACCATAAACGGGACGGTTCTGGATGCGCGTGAAGAACCGGAGTGAATCCGGGGTCTCGAGGCTGTCAATCGAGAACAATTCCCCCTGGGAATAGCGGTCAAACCGCTCCATCCGGTACGCATCCACCCCGTCTTCGTAAGGCTTCTGGATGCAGCGTCCCGAGGGCGTGTAATACTTCTGAACGGTCAGGCGCACCGCGGATCCGTCAGGCAGATAAACGGGCCGCTGAACCAATCCTTTGCCGAAGCTCCGACGCCCAACAATCAGGCCCCGGTCCCAATCTTGGATACCCCCCGAGACGATTTCCGATGCCGAAGCGGAACCCTCGTCGATCAACACCACCAGCCGTCCTTTTTCGAAACGTCCCCGAACCGAGGCGTGCTTTTCTTCCTTCGGAAAACTGCGGCCCTCGGTATAGACCATCAGTTTCTCGCCGGAAAGAAACTCGTCCAACATTTCCTCTGCCGTGCGCAACATGCCTCCACCATTGCCCTGAAGATCTAGAATCAAGTCCTTCATTCCCTGGGACTTAAGCGTGTCAAGGGCCGCATGCAGCTCCTCCATGGTCGTCTTCGCAAAACGGTTGATCTTGATGTACCCCGTCCGGTTGTTGACCATGTACGCGGCATCAATGGAGTAGATCGGAATCTGGTCCCGAACGATTTCGTACTCCAGCAACTCCGTGTCTTTTCCCCGCTGGATGGATACGCGGACCACGGTTCCTTTGGGGCCCTTGAGCAACTTCTGTACGTCGTTGTTGGTCACGCCGATTCCTGCAACCACCTCACCATCCACCCGGATGATGCGATCTCCCGCCATGATGCCCAGTTTCTCTGAAGGCCCGCCGGGAATGGGATTCACCACCATGATGGTGTCCTTGAAGATGTTGAACTGGATGCCTACCCCCTCAAAGTTTCCGTTCAGTGGCTCGTCCGCCTCCTTCAATTCCTCCGCGGGGATGTACACGGAGTGCGGGTCCATCTCTTCCAACATGGCCACGATCGCAGCTTCAACCAACGCTTCCGTGTCGGTGGGCTCCACGTACAAACGGTTGATGTAATTCAGGAGCGTACTGAACTTTTGCGCTTGCGTATCGCCTTGCGCGTGCCCTGCGCTCACCAGCAGGAGCAGCATGCCCAGCGTTCCGATCCCATGTCGACCCCTTTCCAGCACGCTTCGCTTCATCCGTTTTTCTTTGTTCAAGGCCAAATTTACCAGCACCCAGCCCACCGCAGCACCGACTTTCAGCACAATTTTCCCCAATGGAACGGGGAAAACCGCGTTAAATTGCACGCCACAACCTGCAAACATGAAAGCATCCTTTGGAAGTTGGGCACAGCGTGGTCCCTGGCTGGTGGCGTTGGCGGTATGGGCGGTGGCGATGGGTGCCCCGGGGGAGGGGAGGGCGCAAGGGAACCCCGAACCTGTGTTTTATGTGGCTTTGCCGGATTTGGCCCAAGCTTGGAAGCAAGCGGATTTGCACGAACAGACGACGGGCAAATACATGCAGGGGGTGATTGTAGACGCTCCGCTGGATTTTTTTGACCGCGCGCAGGTGCAGGTGGCCGAGAATGGCGATCGGGAATGGGTGCTGCGACTCGAGATGCCCGATGCGCCGGCGACCTGCGTCTATTTCGATGCCCTGCATTTGCCGGTTGGCGCCACCCTGCGCTTCGAAACGCCGGAAGGAGCTTTCCCTGCC
>JBIKTK010000276.1:0-2783 GCA_044348125.1 Flavobacteriales bacterium
TTGTTCGCCGTTTTCTGGCATGGGGTTGGGGTCCTCGAGGGCTTCGTTGCGCTGTTCAAGTTCTTCCAGCCGTTCCATGGCTTCTTCGAACCGGGATTCGAGGTCTTTCTGCGCCTCCTGCAGGGCTTCCTGGGGGCGTTTGCCTTGCTCGGTTTCGTCTGCGAGTTCCTGTTGTTCTTGGGCCAAATCCTTCAATTCCTCCGTGAGGGCTTGCATGTCCTGCTCCCACTCGAGTTGGCGGAACTGCTCCAAGGCGCGGTCCAGTTCTTTTTCCAGGGCTTCTTGGTCGACGTCCATGTCGTCGAGTTGCTGCTGGATTTCGTCGAGGCTCTCCTGGTCCAGTTCGTCCATGAGGCGCTGCAGCTCTTCCATCATGGCCTTCCATTCGTCGGTCAGGATGGAATCCAGCAGGTTTTGGAGTTGTTCCCGCTTCTGTTCGATGCGTTGGTCGGTTTCGTCCGTGGATTCCGAGCGCTTGTCCTTCTGCTCGTTTGCCTGGCGCAGGGTTTCGATCTGCTGCTGGAGCTCGGCTTGCCGTTGGAGGAATTCTTTCAGAGCGCGTTCGTCTTTCCAATCGAGGTCCTGGTTCTCGCGCAGCCGCCGCCGGAGTTCTTCGAGTTCTTGGCTCAGTTTCTCTGCGTCGCGGAGGGCCTGCTCGAGGTCGTTGTCGAGGGCTTCGTTGGCGGCGTCGCGCTCTTCACGGAGTTCCTGGTCGGTCGGGGGTCGGAAGGTGCGGATGGCGGAGCGGGTGGATTTGGCGCCGTGGACTCCGTCGTTGTCCCAGATTTCGAACCAGTATTCCACGACGTCTCCCTGTCGGATGCCGGATGCAGCGAGGTCCCAAGCGTGGAAGAAGGGGGCGTCCCGGCCGTCGGGGACTGTGAGCGGAGTGCGGCGCACGGTGCCGACCTGGGGTGGTGTGAGGTCCCGGGTGAGTTGGGCGAGGTCCAGTGCGCCGTTCGGGTCGGGCGGTGCCGCCTCGAGCCATCGGACGACCAACTCGAGCTTGGAGAACCCGTAGTCGTCGCGGGTTTGGCCTGCAAAATACCGCATCCAATGCGAGGTGCTGTCCTCCGTTTCGGTGACGGAAATGTTGGGATGCAGGTCGGGCACTACGCGGATCTGGTAGCGAATCGTGTCGGGCGCGCCCAAGGCCAAATTGCTCGGAATCAGCGCGTAACCGACGGAGGCAGTGGCGGTCCACTCGGCCCGGTAGCGGTTGCCGGCCACCCGGTCGACGCCGAGCGACTGGTCGCCCAAACGCAGGTCCACGGCATCGGTGTTGCGGCTGTCGATTTGCCAAACGATGCGCGTTCCTTCCGGCACTTGCAGGTCGCCGTTGTTCGCTTGCTCGAAGTCGTCGATGCCGGTGTAGTTGGGGACGATGGCTTGGACGCTGAAGGTGGCCAGGCCGGGAACGGCCAAGGCCTTGAGTGTGTACCACGGGGAGGTGAATCCGCCGCCCGAAAAACGAAACGGTATGTCCTCCCGGACCAAGGGAAAACGGTGGGTGAACCGGCCGGATTCTCCGCTGGCAGCGGGGTTCATCCGGAAGCGACCGGCCGACTCCGTTTCGAGGTACACGACCGACGGCCACTTCGATCCCTCGAGCTGCATCAGCACGTCAAAGGGTTGGGCGACAGCGGTTTCCAGCCGTTCGTTCAGCAGCAGAAAGGTGAAGGGGGCGGGTGCCACGAATTCCCGGTCGTGGGCAAGGATGCGCTCGGTGGGTTCAGCGACCCACTCTGGCTTGAAGAGGTAGGCGAGCGCAAGCACGACCAGGGGCGGCAAGGCGTACCGCAGGTATTTGACGTTGTCCCGGATGCGGATGGCCGAGGTGAAGGCGATGGGCCTCAGCTCCGCCGTCCGTTGGGCGATGCTGGCCGCCAAAAGCTCCTCTGATGCGCCGAAGTCGCCCCCGCCGGCCCGCTGCAGTTGCAGGGTGTTCAAGAGCCGGTCCCCCACTTCGGGAAAGTGGCGCCCGATGATCAAGCTCGCCGCCTCGTACCCCAGCCGCGGCCCCAGTTTCATCCACTGCAACGCCGGCACCAGCACCCGCCAAACCACCGTCCCCCCCACAGACACCACGAAAACGTAGAACAGAATCGTTCGCCCCGCGACCCCAAAACGCCCCCAATACTCCAGCGCCGCCAGCACCAACCAGCCCACCCCCGCCCCGGTCAGCGCCCACAGCCCCCCCTGGATCATGCGGTTCCGGTAATACTTCCGGATGAACGCATCGAGTTTGTCCAACAAAGGGGATTGGGATTCCATCGATTCGTAAAGTTACGCAGGTCATCTGCATCCTTTGCAAGGGTCCTGCGTGCCCGCGCCCAAGAAAATGTAATTTTGGTCCCCAATTTGAACCCCATGGCACACCGCATCCTTTCGGCTCCTTTCGTTTCCAAGTTGTTCCTCCTGGCGGGGATGGGGTTGGGCGTGCTGGCAACGGTACAGGCTCAAACACTGGTAATCAACGAGTTTGATTCTGATCAGGCCGGCGAAGACAACGCTGAATTCATCGAGCTCTACGGTTTGCCCAATACGCCCCTCAATGGCTTCGTGCTGGTGATTTACAACGGTTCCACGGATGCGGTGTATTCCGCCTGGGACCTGACGGGCAATGCGCTCGATGCGTCCGGTTACTTCGTGGCCGGCGGTCCCAACGTGCCTGGCGGCGTGGACCTGTTGTTCCCCGTGAACCACCTGCAAAATGGTCCCGAGGCCATCGCGCTTTTTGACGGCGACCCGACCCAGTTTGCCGTGGGGACACCCGTCACCAA
>JBIKTK010000277.1:0-2782 GCA_044348125.1 Flavobacteriales bacterium
CAAATGCATCGCAAAAACCACGGAGAACTACAAAAACTGGCTCCAAGAGGACTACACCCGCAAGCTGCTCGGGGCATTGCGCATGGCCTTTGCCGACGACGACGTGGTGGAGTGAGCCGGCCGCCGGGCTCGCGTGCCGCCGCCGGTTTCGACACTTGTGAATCGCTAGCCTACACTTACAAAGTCCGTCCGCCCGGGACTGGAAGTCCGCTGTAATTTCACCGCATGGGGACCGCACTGGCTGCATGGGTGCCGTTGGGCATGGGGTTGTTCGCCACAATCGGGCTGACCTTGGCTGCCGTGCAATGGCACTGGGCGCGGCGGCACCCGGAACCTTTTCCCCTGCGGTTGCGTTGGGGTGCCGTGGTCCTGACCGCATTGGCCGCTCTGGGGGCTTGGGACCTGCTCCGACAATCCGGAAACCCGCCGCTCCGCATCGGGTTCTGGACGGTCTGTTTGGCTGGCATGGCGGTGGGTTCGGCCTATTTGCTGTGGCGTCACACCCGGTCGGTGCGTTCGCTGTTGCAACAGGCCGCTTCAGCTTCTTCAGGCCAATTCATCGAAGAACAAGTATTGCGCGCCCACCTGGACCAGCTGCGCAAGAGCATCGCCATGCAGGATGCCCTCCGGGACATGCAGCGGGCCCACCTGCGCTCGCAGATGAACCCGCACTTCTTGTTCAATGTCCTCACGGGCATCCAGAACCTGCTGCTCGAGGGCGCGGCAGAAAGGGCCAGCGAAGTGTTTAGAAGGTTCCGTGTGCTGTTGATGCAGGGATTTCTATCGGACCACGACCGGTTGGGCACCCTGGAAGACGAACTCGACCACATCCGCAACTACCTCGAACTGGAGGAAATCAGACTGCCGCAACCCATCGGTTGGTCCGTGGTCCTGGGCAAAGCGCTGGATCCCACGGAGATAGCCTGTCCCCTCTTCCTGTTGCAGCCCCTGGTGGAAAACGCCATCTGGCACGGGCTCGCAGATGGATCGCAACCCCATCCCCTGCTGGAAATCCACGCCCATTGGGACGGGGATGACCTCGTGTTGAGCGTCCACGACAACGGCCGAGGGCTCATGGACCGCCCGCCTGCCCAGCCCCAGCATGCGGCCTTTGCAAGCCGGGGGACGCAGATTGTGCGGGAGCGTTTGGCCTTGCTGCCGGTGGCGGGGAATTTGCTCATCGTGCCGGCCACGGAGGACGGACCGTTTCGGCGGGGCACCACGAGCCGCATCCGCTTGCCCGCCTGGCGGGACAAGCGTCCAGACGCAGGCGGTCAGAAAGGAAGCCGGGGGTCGGGGGCCACAGACAGCACAGGCACGTAGCCATCTGCCCACTTGAGGGCCCCGGCCATGGCGATCATGGCGGCGTTGTCGGTGCAGTAGTCCAGGGGCGGAATGTGGACGGTCCAGCCGGCTTCGGAGCGGGCGGCAAGCTGGGAGCGCAGGCCGGAGTTGGCGGAGACGCCGCCGGCGATGGCCACCGTGCGGATGCCGGTCTGGGCCACGGCGAGGTCCAACTTGTCGAGGAGGATGCCGAGGATGGTATGCTGCACCGAGGCGCAGAGGTCCGCGCGGTGGCGTTCGAGGAAACCCGCGTCCTCGGCCAGGCGGCGCTGCAGGAAATGGAGGACCTGGGTTTTCAGGCCACTGAAACTCATGTTCAGGCCGGCCACTTGGGGACGCGTAAAGGGGAAGGCGCGCGGGTCGCCCTCGGAGGCCAAACGATCCACCACCGGCCCACCGGGGTAAGGGAGGGACAGGAGGCGGGCCAGTTTGTCGAAGGCCTCCCCTGCCGCATCGTCGAGGGTGGTGCCGAGCTGGACCATGTGGTGGGGGCTGTCCACCCGGATGATCTGGGTGTGACCGCCGGAGACCGTCAGGCACAGGAAGGGCAACGTCGGCGGGGGGCCGTCACCGAGGAAGTGGGCCAGCACGTGGGCGTGCATGTGGTGCACCGGGATGGCCGGCAAGCCATAGGCCCACGCCCAGGCCTGGGCGAAGGAGCTGCCCACGAGCAGAGATCCCAGCAGGCCCGGCCCCTGGGTGAAGGCCACCGCATCGAGCTGGGCCGGGGTTACCCCCGCCTCCTGCAGGGCGGCATCCACCACCGGAACGATGTGCTGGGCGTGCGCGCGGGAGGCCAGCTCGGGGACCACCCCCCCGTGCTGCGCATGGACCCGCTGGTCCGCCACCCGGTTCGCCAGGACGCGGGTGCCCGCAATCACCGCCACCGAAGTGTCGTCACAGGAAGACTCGATGGCCAGGATCCGCGGATGCGCGGGCGGCACGGCATTTGCTGTCATGGGGAAAGTACAGGCCAAATTTACTTCCACCCGGCCGTTTGCCGTAATTTTCCGCTATCGCCGCCATGCGTTTTCTCCGCGTCTCACTCCGGGTTCTCATCGGACTGGTGTTGCTGCTCATGGCAACAGCGGGGGCGTTGCACATCCCGCAGGTCCAGCGGTGGGCGGTCACGCAGGTGGCCAATGGGGTTTCCTCGTCTTGGGGGGTTGAGGTGGGCTTGGAGCGCATTCGGTTTCCCTGGTGGCGGCTCGCCCTTCGGCTGGAGGGACTGGAGGTGTACGACATCGCACAGCCCGGCGCTCCGCCCATGGTTTCATTGGAGGCAGTGGATTTGCAGGGTTGGACCTTCGTTTCCATGCACGGCTCCCTGGGCAAGTTGGAGGTGGGACCGGGGGAGGTGCGGCTCACGCCCTTGCTCGCCTGGTGGGAAGGCCTGCCGCCGACCGAGGCGGGACCGGCGGTGGATTGGGGGTTGCGG
>JBIKTK010000278.1:0-2768 GCA_044348125.1 Flavobacteriales bacterium
GCCATCCGAGAAATCCGGTCCCAGGCAGAAGATGTGGACCAAGTATTTGCCATTTTTGTGGTGGACACTGAGGGAAGGCTGACGGGCCGTATGAGCATCCAAGACTTGCTGTTGGGCCCCAGCTCCACCCGAACCCTCATTCGCGAACTCCAAGATCCAGGCGATCTGATTTTCATCGAAGCCCATGAGCCCGCCGACAAGGCCACCAAACTCATGGAACGATACGACCTCGTAGCCTTGCCCGTCGTCGATACCGAGGGACGGCTGCTGGGACGCATCACCATTGATGACGCCGTGGATGTCATCATCGAAGATGCGGAAAGGGACTACCAGCTCGCCAGTGGATTGGCGGAAGTGGTGGAATCCCGAGACAGCGTATGGACCCTGACCCGTGCTCGGCTGCCTTGGCTCCTGATCGGACTGATGGGCGGCCTCGGTGGGGCCTATGTCATCGGCGCCTTTCGCATCGAAGACAACCCCGGCATGGCGTTGTTCATTCCCTTGATTGCCGCCATGGGCGGAAATGTGGGGGTGCAATCTGCAGCCATTGTGGTGCAGGGTTTGGCCTCTAGCACCGTGGACCGCAGCGACATGGCCGCTCGGCTTTCGAAAGAACTGGGGGTCGGCTTGATCAATGGATTGATTTGCTCCACCTTGATTCTGTTAGCCTCTTTCGTCTTGGGATTTGGAACCGCCTTGAGCATCACCGTGGGCATCGCGTTGCTCTGCGTGATCGTGTTTGCCGCCCTGTTCGGCACCTTCGTCCCATTGACCTTGGACCGCTATCAAATTGATCCAGCACTGGCCACCGGTCCCTTCATCACCACTGCAAATGACATCATCGGATTGCTCATTTACTTCTGGGTGGGGACGGCCGTTGCAACGTTGTTCTGAACCGACCTTTCCTGCTTGCCCATGAACGTTGCTTTCCTCGACTCCGTTCACCCGATCCTGTGGCAACGCTTGACAGAGGCAGGCCATGTCTGCTGGGATGGAACCCAAACCACGCGAGATGCCCTGCTCCATGGCGCCTTACGAGATGCACATGGAGTGGTGGTCCGGGCCCGGATCACTTTGGATGCCCCCGCCATCTGCGCCCTGCCCCACCTGAAGTTCATTGCCCGCAGCGGTTCCGGACTGGACAACATCGACACCTCTTGTGCCCGTGCACGGGGCATTCAAGTCTTCAACAGCCCGGAAGGGAACCGCAATGCCGTTGCAGAACACACCTTGGGATTGCTACTCGCGCTGCTCCGAAAGATTCACCCAGCCCATGCATCCGTCACCTCGGGCCATTGGCTAAGGGAAGCCCACCGAGGCGTCGAGTTGTCCGGGTTGACAGTCGGCATCATCGGATTTGGAAACACGGGAAGTGCTTTTGCCTCCAAACTCACGGGCATAGGTTGTCGGGTTCTCGCATACGACAAGTACCGCACCGGTTTCGATGGAACCCATGGGGTGCAGGCATGTTCGCTGACTGACATCCAATCCGAATGCGACGTCATCAGCATCCACATCCCCCTCAATGGGGAAACCCGGGGCTGGGTAAATGACGCATGGTTTGCAGCATTGCGTAAACCAGTGTGGCTGCTCCACACCGCACGAGGACCTATTGCTTCTACTGACGCCATCTACCGCGCATTGTGCAACGGCCAATTGTTGGGAGCAGCACTCGATGTTTTGGAGGAGGAGGAAGCCAGTCTGGAGGGACTCAAACCAGGATGGTCCTCCCATCCCATCTTCCAGCATCCCCAAGCGCTTTTCAGTCCCCACATCGCAGGGTGGACGCGGGAAAGCTGGTTTCAGCTCAGTGACGTGCTGGCCGACAAGATTCTCAAGGCCAGGATTTCCATCTGAGCCCTTGGAGACCTCTTACCAGTCCTCTGACCCTGTGCGCTTGCGACCCGAGGCAGAGTACAGGACCTTCAGTGCAGAGGCCTTGCGGAGCTCTTGCTTGACCTCGGTCACCACCCCCATCTTGGTGTCCTTATCCACCTTGAGGGAAACCCACATCTTGCTCTGTTCGTCCTCCTGCAACGTAAGCCGCTCTTTCGTTACCCAATCCATGACCATGGCAGGTGCAGAGAAGGCATCGTTCAACTGAACCACTGGCTCCGTCCCATACCGACGATCCATGGGAGGGCCGATGTTCACGTAGCGGATCAAGTGCTTCTTCTCCAATCGGTACAATTCCGATGCTTCCGGACGGATGACCCGAACTTTCTCCTCTTCCGTCCGCAAGACAGTCGCCACCATGAAGAAGAACAACAACATGAAGACAATGTCTGGCAACGAGGCGGTAGAAATGGCAGGCATCCCCCGCTTGGCACCCTTACGAAACTTACTCATCTTCCAATTTTCACTTAGTAGTAAGTAGAGCCTGCACGTGGTTCAGCCTCAGAAATTCGCTGGGGATACACTGAACGAATGGCAATCACCTTGTTCAACAAAGCTTCATCTTCCGAATTGCGATCGTAGGCGTCTTCAATTTCTTTGAAGGTTTGCCCAAATTTGGCCAGAGCCAACTCATCCCTCAGCTCGTTGACAGCAGATTGCAACTCGTTCTGCACCTGAATGTAGGTGTCGTAAGATGTGTTGTTGTCATTCTGCATGGAAATCAAAGCGGAGGCAGGCAATTCTTTGAAATCGCTTCCCAGCAATTCAATGGCAATCTTCTTCTCGAGCCAAACATCCAAGACCGCTTGGTATGCCTTCTTGTCCTTCTCAGGAGCAGATGCCACCAAGCTTTTGTACTCCGCAACTTTCGC
>JBIKTK010000310.1:0-2763 GCA_044348125.1 Flavobacteriales bacterium
GTCCCTCGTCCCGCGCGGCGAAGCCGCGCTCGTCCTGCGACGCGCAGCGTCGCCCCCCCTCTCACGGATTGCACCGATCGCAGTGCCGCGGGTCTTCTGCGGTTTTGCCGTGCGGATGGCGCACATCGAGGGTGAAGCTGCAGCGTTGGCAGACGTATGTGTAGGAGAGGACGGACCGGGTAGGATGGGAGCAGGTGCTGCAGGGGAGGCCGCGTTCGATGCCCACCGCGTCGAAGCCGGGCGTTTCGCAGGTGGGACAGGCGATGGAAATTTTTTCGATGAGGCGGAGGGTGGCCTTGCGCAGGATGTCCATGCGGGTGGGGTTGTGCATGGCACGCATGTCGGTTTCGACCCAAACTTCGCGCGACCCCCGCTGCAACTCCTCGAACGCGGCGTGCAGCGCCTCCCAAGAGGAGAGGCCTTTCACGATGCCATCCGCTGCATCGCGCTCCGGCCGGAGGATGAGGCTGTGGGCGGGGAATTGGGCGTTCGCGGCGAAGGATCGGAGCTCTTCTAGCGAGGTGACCGTGGCTGAGGCGTAGTTTGTCGTGGTGGTGAATTCCCGGGCAGTGATTTCGAGGCTTTGCTTGCGGTCCACTAGGACCACCAATTCCTCGTGGGATGGAAGAAAGCCGGCCACGGGATGCGGGCCGAAGGAGCCCTCTGTCGCGACAGCGAGGTCACCGCCGGTCAGGTCCAGGGCGCGGTGGCATTTGGCCCGCGCAGCGGCGAGCGCATCCCCCAGCCGCTCTACCTCTCCGGTGAAGGTCCCGAAGGCGTCCGTGTCGAATCCGTGCACACGGTGCACGACCACGCCGAGCGCATCGGCAAGCAGCGGACCGAGGACGGTCTCTTTGCCATGCATTGTCGCCACCTGCAAGTTTCGGCCCGCGAAGTAGTCGGTGACACGGTCCACGAAGCCCTCACTCCGGTTCCGCGACCACATGGACCTGCAGCTGGCAGCGCGCACCTCCTTTGAGGACTAACTGCTTGATTTCAAAGAAGTCTTGCTGCAGGCGGGCGATGCGGCGCTCGACATGTTTGATGTCCTCTTCGGAGGAGTTCGAGCCGATGTGGTTTTCGAGAAAGGCAATCTGTGCGTGGACATGCCGGGTGAGCAGGTCGAGGGCTTCCGTTCGGTCGTAGCGTCCTTCGGTAAGCGCGATGTGAATGGGGGCGGAGCGTTTCATTGTCCTTGGCCGAGGGAGAAGGCGGGTTTGCCGTCGAACGCATAGAGGTTCTCCGTCTTGATGACGTCGATGCCCTCGGTTTCTGCGGCCGTCAGCAAGCGGACGATGTCGGCTTTCGACATCTGCGCATCGGCCTTCGGTTTGAAGCGGCAGCGCCAGTGGTCGGTGCAGAAGGTCTCCGGGAAGCCGTCGGGGTACACCTTGATTCCACGGTTCGTGATCATGCTCAGCTCCACGGTGGTCGTGCGCACGGGTTCGAGCAGGCGGGCCAAATCCGCTGCATCCCGCCCCCCCCAATGCACAAACAAATCCACCCCCTGCAGCTCTTTGCGCCCCGGCGCGCGGCGCTCGTACCGCGGAATCTGCAGCGGAGCATCCGTCGCATACCGCACGGGCCGCAGGTGCGCGGGCTCACTTCCGAGCCGCTCCACGACGGCGGCGGCGAACTCCTGCGTTCCCACTTTCTGCGTGCTCGTCCCTTCCTGGTAAATGTCGTAGGTGTGGATACCGTCCTCGATGGTTTTCAGCCACGCATTCTGGATCCGTTCGGCCACGTCGGCTTGTCCGATGTGGGTGAGCATTTGGATGGCGCCTTGCAGGAGGCCGGAGGGGTTGGCGAGGTTTTGGCCTGCCCGGCGTGGGGCGGAACCGTGGATGGCCTCAAACATGGCGCACTCATCGCCGATGTTTGCCGAGCCGGCGAGGCCGACCGATCCTGCGATTTGGGCCGCCACATCGCTCAGTACATCCCCGTACAGGTTCAAGGTCACGATGACGTCGAAGGCCTCCGGTGAGTCCGCCATCTTCGCCGCTCCGATGTCGATGATCCAGTGCTCATTCTCGATGTCGGGATACTCCACGGCGATTTCGTCGAACACCTGGTGGAACAGCCCGTCGGTTTGCTTCATGATGTTGTCCTTCGTGAAGCAGGTGACCTTTTTGCGCTTGTACTGGCGGGCATACTCGAAGGCGTAGCGGACAATGCGTTCGCAACCTGGTCGGCTGATGAGCTTCAGGCACTGCACCACTTCGTCCGTCTGCTGGTGCTCGATGCCGGCGTAGAGGTCCTCTTCGTTTTCGCGCACGATGACCAAATCCATCGCGGGGTGTTTCGTCGTCACATACGGATGCAGGCTCATGCAGGGGCGGATGTTCGCGTACAGCCCGAGGAACTTCCGCGTAGTCACGTTGAGGCTCTTGTACCCACCGCCCTGCGGGGTCGTGATCGGGGCCTTCAGGAACACCTTGTTCCGTCGGATGACGTCCCACGATTCCTTCGAAATGCCCGAAGTGTTGCCCGCGAGGTACACTTTTTCGCCGACTTCGATTTCGTCAATGGCGATGCGGGCGCCGGCCGCAAAGAGGATCGACAAGGTGGCGTCCATGATTTCCGGGCCGATACCGTCGCCCTTGGCTACTGTGATGCGTGTCATGTGGTGGATGTTGGGGGCAAAGGTCTCGGCGGTGAATCATAAACTTTCATTCAACTTTTCTATCCATTCGATTGTATTTCGTTATAAACAACCACGCCCGATGCAGTACACCCTCCACCAGCTCCGCATTTTCTTGCGCG
>JBIKTK010000279.1:0-2761 GCA_044348125.1 Flavobacteriales bacterium
GAATCGGGGTCTCGGAACGGGGCTCTGGGCGCTGGGGATGTTGGGTGCGTGCGGGGTTCCGTCAGCCGTTTGGGCCCAGCCGACGGTGGTCAATGGGAGCTTTGAATCCTACACGGCGCTGCCTTCAGCCCCCGGGCAATGGTACTTCGCGCACCATTGGGGGGCCGCGGGCAGCATGACGGGCGATCCCGATTACTTCCATGTGCAGGGAGGGGCGGGAGGCGACTTGCCGGAAACGCCGCTCGCAGTGGTGGAACCCTACTCGGGTCAGGCCATCCTCGGCTGGATGGTGGCGGGGGTGCAGGGTTCCAACCGCAGGGAGTACATCACCGGTGAGTTCAGTGAACCGCTTACCCCGGGGGTGCGCTACCGTTTGAGTTGGGTCATGTCGAACGGAACCCCGACGGCTTTTTCGCCGGCAGGATTGGGGGTCAGCAACTTCGGTGTGGCGCTCACGGTGGGAACGCCGAGCCAGGTAGGGGATTCGCCCTTGAATTTGCCCACGGTTTTCACCCGATCAGCCGTTTCTTATTCCCGTCCGTGGGAACCCATTTCCTTCGCTTTCACCGCGGAATCACCCGTGACCCACTTCACCTTGGGGCTCTTCGGAACGGATGCAGGGGCTGCGTTTGAGATCCGGGACGGAAACGCCCCCTCCATGGCCTATTACTTCGTGGACCATTTCCGTTTGGAAGTGGTGCCCAACGCTCTGACCGAGGCGCAAGATGGCAAGGGCGGTGCCGAGACGGAAGGGGGCGAATCCGTTCCACCTCCGGCTTGGTTTGTCCCGAACGCGTTCACTCCCAACAACGATGGGGAGAACGACCGTTTCTCTCCGGTGGTGAATTCCGTGCGTCTGCGCAAATTCGAAGTATTCAACCGCTGGGGTCAGCCGCTTTACACCACGGCCGAGGCCGAGAAGTCCTTGGGTTGGGACGGCCTGGGGCCCAAGGGTCAGCCGGCAGAAATCGGGATGTATGTGTGGCGGATGACGGTGGAGTGGCCCGATGGACGCTTGGAGGACCACACCGGAACGGTTCAGCTCATCCGCTGATTTCCCGGCTTGGGGCGGGAGCCTTGGGGCTACCTTTGAGACATGCATTGGCAACGCTGGGATTTGCGGAATCGGCTGGCAGCCGAGGAGCTGGTCGGGGCTTATCTGCGGGAAGACCCCCGGTTGGCTCCCTTGGTGACGGCGTTTCCAGCGGTCCAGTCAGCAGCGGCGGCCTGGAGTGCTTCGATGCAGGCCGGCCAGGGGCAGGAAGCCCGGGAGCGGCGCGCGGCGGTGGTCGCCCGGATGGAGCGCAGTTACGCAGCGGCCGGTTTGGCCTGTCCCGACAGCTTAGCGGATTTTGCGGCAGGAGCGGCCACGGTGGTCACAGGCCATCAATTGTGCATCGCGGGGGGTCCCGCCTTTGTGCAGGCCAAACTCGCCACAACCATCCGCCTCGCCCGCGACCTGTCCCAGCGGGTGGGTCACCCGGTCGTTCCGGTTTTTTGGTTGGCCGGGGAGGACCACGATTGGGCGGAGGTGGACCACGGCTACCGGGAGGGGGAGGAGGATGCTTGGCGGTGGCAACCGGCGCCGGATGAGGTGCCCGTGGGGGGAGCGGTGGGGCGAAGGGCCATCGATGGTTCGTGGGTGGCAGCGGTCAGGAGTGGGTTGACGGAATCGGGCTGGCGGCCGGAGGATGCACGCACCCGGTGGGAGGCGGGCACGGACGGTTCGGGCCAGCCCGCGGGGACTTGGGCGACGGCGATGTTGCGCATGGTGCACGCGGACTTCGGCAGGCACGGGGTGCTCGTGCTGGATGCGGATGACCCCGAGCTCAAGGGTTGCGCCCTTCCGCTCTGGGAACGGGAAATCCGCCAAGGGGGACTGGCGACCGCTGTGGAACGGGCGAATGGGCTCCTCGTGGCGGGGGGCTGGGAACCGGCAGCCCATGTCCGGGCGGTGAACGCTTTCGAACTGCGGGACAACGCCCGGGTTCGTCTGGAACGGCTTCCGGATGGCAGCATCGGCCCGGTCGATGGGGCCTGGCAGCGCTCGGTGGATGCCCAAGTCGAGGCGGTGCGTCAAGCTCCGGAAGCCTGGAGCCCCAATGTTTTGTTGCGTCCGCTGTACCAGCAGTGGCTCCTGGATCCCGTGGCAACGGTGGGCGGCCCGGGCGAAACGGCTTACTGGCTGCAACTCAAGCCGGCCTTCGACCAGTCGGGGCTTCGGTTCCCACTGGTGATCCTGCGGGACAGTTGGGTCGCCCTGCCTGCCGCCGCCGCACACTGGCTCCGGGACCAAGGTTGGGAAGGGGAGGACTGGAGGGAGGCGGACTGGCAACGTCGGTTGCTGGAGCCCCACGAGGCCGCCCTGCGCGCCGCGGCCGGGTTGCCCGGCGATTGGGAGGCGTTCGCAGCCCGACTGGCCGCGGTCTCTCAGGGCGTCGATGCCACCCTCGAAGGGGCCGCCCGCGCCGCTGGCGCCCGGATGGAACAGGAATTGGAAGGGTTGCAGAAGAAGTGGCGCAAGGCGCTGCGCCTGCGGTTGGCCCCCGCCTTCGCCCAAGCCCAATCGGTGCTCCGCTGGACCCACCCCGGCGGCACCCCCCAGGAACGCCGGCTCTCCCTGGGCGAGCTCGCCGCCCGCCCCCTCGCCGCCCCCGGCGGACTCCAAGGCCTCATCGACGAGGCCGTGGCCCAGCCCTTCTCCTGGTCCCCCAGCCTCTGGGCCATCGTCGCTCCCGACGGCCTCACCGGTCCCGACGGC
>JBIKTK010000280.1:0-2757 GCA_044348125.1 Flavobacteriales bacterium
CCAGCGCTCGAATCTCCACTTGCACTTGGTCTCGGGCCGAAGCACCCAGCGCCCGCTCTATGGCAAACAGCACCGCCTCTTGCATTCGGTTGCGGGCGTGCATGGCCGGGTTCGTCGTTTTGACCACGATTCGGGCGCGACCGTTTTCATCCGTTGCCTCTTGCCAGGAAACAAAGCCCAGGGTCACGATGTCCTTCCCCAACTCCGGGTCCATCACCCCACGCAGGGCCTCCCAAACCGCTTCTTGACTGATCATGTTGTCTTCGTTCCTTGACGCTTCGTGCAAATATCCGAAGCCGGGTCGAATCGGACCGCTGCAAAATGCAACACCCGGCCCCCTTCCGTCGCCACCCCTTCCGCGGTGAGCAAAGCCTCCATCCCCCCAGGTCCCGGAAAATGCACTGCGCCCGTCAATCCCCCCCAACGGTTCACGACCCGGTGCGCCGGCACCGGAGGTTCCACCCCGGCAGACCGGTTCAACGCCCACCCCACCCGGCGAGCCGCCCCTGGCGAGCCCGCCCAACGCGCCACATCTCCATACGTCGCTACCCGACCTGCTGGGATGCAACGCACCACCTCAAAAACCGTTTCGGTGAAATCCATCCGCACCTCGGGAAGCATTCGCCCGTTAAAATTGAACCTGCAGGTAATGGATTTTTCGGCCTTCCGCCAACCAACGCTGCTCGTAGAACGTACGGATTTCCAACAAAGCACGCAGCTCCTCGGGCACCCGGTGGACCAATTCCCCGTACACATCCTCGCTGTCCCAAACCAACGAATAACCCGCCTCCAAGTAACTCTCCTTGGTGAGGGCATACAACAAGGGACTGTCTGATTTTACGTGGATGCGGCCTCCTGGACGCAGGAATTGCCGGTAGCGCTCCACAAAGTGCGCGGAGGTAATCCGCTTCGTGCCCTTCTCGTCTTTCGGTTGGGGATCCGAAAATGTAAGCCAAACCTCCTCCACCTCGTCCGCCCCAAAAAACCGATTCACAAATTCAATGCGGGTCCGCAGGAACCCCACGTTGGGCAAGGCCTCCTCGTGCGCGGTCTTCGCCCCGCGCCAGAACCGGTGTCCTTTGATGTCCACCCCGACGTAATTCCGGTTGGGATCGCGTCGCGCTTGCGCCACGGTGTACTCCCCTTTTCCACAGCCCAACTCAAGCACCAAGGGGCGGTCGTTCTGAAACACGGACTGCGCCCAGCGCCCCTTGTGCTCAAATTCTGCGCCTTCGACCGCCGCTTGCAAGGGTGGTTCGAACACGCGCTCGAAGCCCCTGTTTTCTTGCCATTTGGCCAGTTTACCTTTGCCCATGAAAGGCCAAATTTACAGAACTTCACCGCGATGAACGGCCCCCCTTCGCCCCAACACACGATCCTCTTCGGCATTCTCGACTGGGGAATGGGGCACGCCACGCGGTCTGCCCCCTGGGTGGAGCAGGCTTTGAGAGGAGGGCACCGGGTCCATGTGGCGAGTGGTGGCACGGCGTTGGCTTGGTTGCGCCAACACTTTGCGGGTCGGGGGGTGACGTTCCACGAAAAGCCGGGTGCGGTGATCACGTACGCACGGCGCGGGACGCTGGCCCGGATCGCCTGGCAGATGCCGGGGTTTCTGCGATCGGTTCGGGCGGAGGGGCGCTGGGCAGCGCAGTTGGTGCGTGAACAGGGGGTCACCCACATCCTCAGCGACAACTGCTACGGAGTTCGGGCGGCCGGGGTCCCATCGGTGCTCGTGACGCACCAACTGCACCTGCCGGTGCCGGCCCCGCTCCGGCCCTGGGCGAGGGGGGTGGTCCGAGGTTGGTGCGCCGGGTTCGGTGAGGTCTGGGTTCCCGATGTCGGCGGCCCCAAGGGCTGGAGCGGCCGGCTCAGCCGGCCGGCATTGCACCCCGTCACGCGGTACGTCGGGGTCATCAGCCGGCTGGCTGCCAGCGCCCCCACCCCCAGCTCGGCCCCCGCCGCCCCAAACTTCGGGACGGTGGGCCTCATCAGCGGTCCGGAGCCGCACCGCACCCTGATGGAGACGGCGCTCCGCAAAGGACTGCAGCGGCGCGGCGAACCCGCCCTACTCATCGTCGGGAACCCCCAGGGAGGCCGTCGCTCCGACGGCTGCGTCACCACCTGGTACAACCCGCCCACCCACGAACTGCGCGCAGCGCTGACCCAGGCCCACACCCGGATCTGTCGCGCCGGCTACTCCACCGTGATGGACCTCGCTGCCTTGGGCCTGCACGCCATCCTCGTCCCCACCCCAGGCCAACCCGAGCAAACCTACCTCGCCCGATTCCTGGCCCAGGAATACGGCTGGACCGTGGTCGAACAGCGGCACCTCGGGAGGGGGGACTGGCCGGCCGCCACCGGCCGCTTTCCGACCGCACCGGATGCCCAACGCGGGTTGCCGTATGATTTGGCCTTCCACACCTTTGAGCGCTGGCTCCATTCCACATGACCGACGAATTTTACATGCGGCAGGCCCTGCAAGAAGCCCAGCGGGCCGCCGAGCAAGGTGAAGTACCTGTAGGCGCCATTGTGGTGGCCCGAGGCCAAACCATCGCCCGCGGCCACAACCTCTGTGAACGCCTGCACGACTTCACCGCCCACGCCGAAATGCAGGCCTTCACTGCGGCATCTGAGTTTTTGGGGGGCAAGCATTTGGACCAGTGCACCTTGTACGTAACGATGGAACCCTGCCTCATGTGTGCGGGAGCGGCTTATTGGACACGCTTGGGGCGCATTGTGTACGGCGCCCGAGATGAA
>JBIKTK010000026.1:0-8658 GCA_044348125.1 Flavobacteriales bacterium
GTTGTCAGGTACGGGATGGGTTGATCGGACCCTTTTTCCTGACGTTCGGCTCAGAACATCCTTTCAAGTGGCGCAACTGCGTGGGGACGATGCATGGACCCTCAATCCAGCCCGACGTGCCCGGAACCTCCATTTTCGCAACACAGTTTGGGAAGTGGCCACACGCGGAGTCGTCCAAGTGTATTCGGGCCACAATACCTCAACCCGGGGTCCCCAATGGGGCTTGTATGTCACCACGGGCCTGGGTTTGTTTTACCACAGTCCCCATTCACGGATTCGGACTGGAGGAGGGGATGATAACCTGCCCATCTGGTATGCCTTGCGTCCCTTGAAGACCGAAGGCCAGGAACGCCCCTACTCACCCATCGGCCTCTCTTGGCCCATCGGGGTAGGAGCGAGCTGGCCCTTGGAGGCCGGCTATCGGGTGGGGGTGGAACTGCTTTGGCGTTACACCTCCACGGATTACTTGGACGACGTTTCTGGCCTTTACGCGGATCCAGCGACACTCGGCCCCTTGGCGGCAACGCTTGCCTCACAGGCAAATGCCGTGAGTGTGGCCGAGGCAGGACCCATGGGAGGAAGCGTGGAGAACCACCGGTATTCCCCAGCGGGGACCCAGCGGGGCAGTCCCGATCGTCGAGATGGTTACGCTACGTTGCAAGTGACGTTGAGCCGGGACACTTACCGGGGTGGGTTCCACACCCGGACCTGGGGTGGACGTGGGTTGCGCCACGGGCTTCGTTCGCACTGAGTTCAACCTCAGGCAAGGAACTGGAAGGAATCGGCATCGCCCAAGAAGGGCAGTTGGTTCCGGAACCGGGTCTGAGCAGAGCCATCGAAGGTAGCCGTCAGCCACCCGGCCTGATGCTCGGGCAATTGGGCCAGGGGGGTGCCCCAGGTATCCACGAGGGCGCTTTGCCCACAATGGGCATGGCCGAGTCCATCAGTCCCCACCCGGTTGATGCCGATGACGGCGCACTGGTTTTCGATGGCCCGGGCTTGCAGCAAGGTGCGCCATGCATGGATGCGCACGGAAGGCCAACACGCCACACAGACCAGGGCGTCGTAGGGGAAGTCAGGTGTCCAACGACAGAAAACGGGGAAACGAAGGTCGTAGCAGACGATGAGCCGCAGGCGCCAGCCACGCCACGCCACAACCACGCGTGCGGCTTCAGGAGAAAGGGGTCCGTCAAATCGAAGGTGTTCCTGCGCAGGGGAAAACCGGTGGTACTTGTCGTAGAAGGTGGGCTCGCCCTCAGCAGTGGGTGGCACAAAGCCCAGGCGGTTGCGAAATCCGGAGGGGGATTCGACGGCCCAACTGCCCACCACCGCGGCACCGTACTCCGTGGCCCATTGGGACATGGCGCGCAGGGTGGGAGCATCCGGATGCCAAGGCTCCGCGAATCGTTCCGGGTGCATCGAGAAACCGCTGTTCCACATCTCTGGAAGGACGATGAGATCGGGACGGGATGGGGTGGAGGCGGCTTGGCGCTGGAGCCAAGTGTCCACATCGGCGATGTTCGCCGCCACATCCTCCCACGCACAGGACCGTTGGAGCCCCCACACCGTCAACTCCCCCGGTCCCTTCATCGCGTGATGGCCACCCGGGCGGTTCCGGCCGTGTCGCCCCGGCTGTCCACCGCGAAGAACAAATAAATCCCGTGGGGAACCGGTCGCCCATCCGCATCGAGCCCATCCCACGTTGCGCGCCCGCCTTCCGATCGAAGGGTGGCCACCCAGCGCCCTTGGGCCGTCGTCACATGGACCGTGGATTGGTAGGCCAAACCATCCACAACCACCGGACCCAAATGGTCCGCCCGCACCGGATTCGGGAACACCCGCAACCCATCGATTTCCGAAACGAAATTCGTGGCATCCCCCTGGAAACTGAAGAGCCCCTTGTCCGTGCCGAAGTAGACCCTGCCGGTGCTGTGGTCGATGGCGATGTCCGCAATGTCGTTCGTCGGCAAGGGACTGTTCGCGCGGTTGAATGCATGCACCAATCCCACCCCGGTGGGCTCGAAAAGGTACGCCCCGGAGTTCGCAGTGCCGATCCATTTGCGGTTGCCACCATCGATGCAAATCGTTCGGATGACCTCAGTTTCCAGCAAGATTTGGTTGTTGCCGTCCTGTTGGATCAGGATTTGGCTGGCCAAACCCGCCCCTCCCTCCTCCGAAAAGGCCGCTTCAGGTTGAAAGATCACCGCTGGACCCGCACCGGTACCCACCCAGATTTCGCCATCGAGATCTTCCTCCAGACAGTAGATGTCGTTGCTCGGCAGCCCGCTGCTTTCTTTGGTGAGGAGGCGCCAGTCGTCGTCGCTCGTGTCCTCGGGCGTGCCAGCGGGATCGTAGACGAGGAGGCCCTGTCCTCGGGGCAGGATGGCCCAAACGTAGCCGTTGCGGGCCGCCAGCACGTCGCCGAGCCAGCCGCTGCTCCCCAAGGCGTTGCCGAGGTCCATGGGGACGAAGGTGCCATCGGCCAAACGAACTTGCAAAGCGTTCGGAACGAAGGCATTGGTGAACCAAAGGTGGCCAGATGCATCGAAGTCGACGCCGCCCACACCCGTTCGCAGGGAGCCGCCGAAGTTGCCGGCCTCCAGCGGGCTGTTGCCCGGATGGAAGGTGGCCACCCAGGCCCCGTCACGCACCTCGATGAGCCCTTCCTCCCAGGAGCCGAAGTAGGCGTGGCCGGGGTCCGTCGGGTCGATGGTCACGCAGAGGATGTCGTTGACCCCCTGGATCTCGTTCGTCCCCGCGTCGAGCCCCACCTGGACCCAGCGGTCCCCGTCGCGCCCATAAATGCCGTGCTTCCGGTAGGCGTTCGTCCAGGTTTCGTCCACGGCGCCAGAGGCCACCCAGAGCTGGTCGTTCCAGCAGTCCAGGGCCCGCACACTGGCGTGTGGCGGCCCCACCGGCGCCCAGGCCCGGTCCCGTCCCGGCACATCCGCGAGGTCCATGCGCAGCATCCCGCGCAAGTCGTTGCCGATGTACAGGTCCCGGAACGCCAGCGCACCTCCGGCCGTGATCTCGTGGTGGAAAACCAGGTCGTTCGCCCGCAACGGCGTTTCGGCGGCATTGTAGTCCCATTTCACCAATTCCCAACCGGCGTCGTACACCCGAATTTGGTTCCAACCTGCCACAGCGAGCCGCCAATCGGCGGGATCGGGTGAGAGAGCGGCGGTCGTCCAGCAACGGGTTTGGCCTGCATCCCAGCCCGGCAAGGGCTGCCAAACCCCGGCCAACCGGACCCACAGGACATCGTCGGGCCCTTCCGCAACGTCGGCATGGAGCTGCACGATGGGGTCACCGCTGGGCGAGAAGGCCAGTTGGCGGTAGTCGCCGTCCTCCTGGGGCACGTCCTGCCACCGGGTCCAGGCCTGGGGCGAAGAGAGAAAGGGGTGGTCCGCCGGGGCTTCGAAGATGCCGGCGTCGGTCCAAACGAGCAAGCGGCCCTCGCGCTCCATCATGCCCCACACGCCCCGAAGGGCCTGCTGGCCCTGCAAGTACCAGGTATCCCGCACGTCCCATTCGGTCGGGTGGAGTACGACCACACCCAGTCCGCATCCTGCCATCACCCGCTCCACAAGTCCCTCCGATGTGGGCTGCAGGTACCGGGCAAAGGACCGAATGCTCTTGTCGCCCACGAAGTTGCTGTTGCGGATGTCGGTCAAGGTGGTCAGCCGCTCGCCGGCACCGTCCAAGACATCGATGGTGCCGTCGCTGTATCCCACCCAAAGCCAGGCCTGCACGGGATCGAAGTACAGGGCCGTCGGCGTGGACCCGCTGAGCGACCGCACCGCCGTCCAGCGCTCCAGCGAGCCGTCGGCCGGGTGCATGGCGTACAGGGCATATTCGGTGCGCGCCACCCAATACCCGGCCTCCCCCGCCGCTGCCTGCTGGGGATCGCAGTACACCAGCTCCATCACCCGCCCGTACGGAAGGTGGTCGTCCCAGGTCCCCACTGGCAGCGCCGCCTGCCCCGCCGCCCCACCGATCCCGGCCAGCACCAGCCCCACCATCCACAGGAAGTCGCGTCGCATCATGGGCCTTCGGTTCACGTTACAGGGATTCGTTCGAACGAACGCAACGAAGTTCGGAATATTGTCTGCGGGACCCAGCCGTTTCATCGCTTCGGTTTCAGTGGCTTCACGGTGCCCAAACGTCCCAACCCCAGCCCCAGGTCCGCCGCCTGGCCCTCCTCCAATCGGTCCAACGCCGCCTCATCCTTCAACCGGTATTGGAAACCGCGGACCGTGGGCTCGATGGACAAGATGCCCCAAACCGTCAGCAGGCAAAGCAAGTCCTCAGCCTCTGCAAAATCGATGCGGGCGATGCGCGCCACCTGCCCGAAGGCCAGCGTCCGCCCCTCGCGCCAAGCCTTGAACAGCTTGCCCACAAACCGGTCGTACCGGAACGCATACCGGTCTGCCCGCATTTCGTATTGCCAAACCTTGACCATCACGGCATTTGCCTTGAGGTTCTGGTCTCCGTGGCGCAGGTAGGCCACCCAGCCCCCTTCCTCGCTGGTGCAGAAGTGCGGTCGCTGGGCGGAACGGGGGATTTGGACTTCCAAAATGGTGCGGTATTCGGTTTTCCAAACCTGGACTTCGAAGGGGACCGCAGGCCGGCAATGGACCTGCGCGGCTTCCTGGATCATGTGCCACTCCTCCTCCGCTTGGACACCCGCCACGGAGCCATCGTCTCGCACCCCGATGAGCAGCCGGCCCCCGTCCGAATTCGCAAAGGCAACCAGCGTCCGCGCGATTTTTCGGGCATCGTCTACCCGCGTCTTGAAGTCCTGACGCTGGTGCTCGCCTTCTTCGATCATCTTCAGGATGTACGACATGCGTTGGGGTTCAAGAAGACCTGGGTTCGCGGTCTCGGGAAGACAAAGTTACGGAACCCGGGGAAGGGCTTGGAAAATTGGACAGTCCCATGTACTTTTGCCTCGAATTTTCCGTGAGAACAGCAAAGAGGGGTCTACCACCCCTCTTTTTTTTCCCGCAAATTCGACCTACGCCATGATCCAAGCCACCCAAATCCGCCAATGGGCCGACGCCTTCCTCGAAGGAAGCGCGGGCTTTGTTGTGGAAGTGCGTTGCAAGGATGGCAACATGATCAAGGTTTTTCTGGACAACGACCGGTCCACGTCCATCGAGGACTGCATCGCTCTGAGCCGCCACCTGGAGGCGCAACTCGACCGGGAAGTGGAGGACTTCCAATTGGACGTCTCTTCACCGGGTCTGGACCAACCGCTTCAAATGCACCGCCAATACGTGAAGAACGTGGGACGGCAGGTCGACGTGAAGTGCCGCGATGGCCGCCGGGTCCAGGGGCAACTCACAGCGGCCGACGCTTCGGGCATCCAGGTGCTCACCCGGGAGAAGGAGCGCATCGAGGGCCGACGGGCAAAGGCCTGGGTCGAAACCACGCACGCTTTCCCATTCGCAGACATTCAATCCACACACGTGGTCATCTCGTTTCAATGATCTATCAAGCAACAACTGTACAGCCATGTCGCAGCTCAATCTGATCGATTCCTTCAAGGAGTTCAAGGAGTTCAAAAACATCGACCGCGAGGCGATGATGGGCATCTTGGAGGAAGTTTTCCGGGCGATGATCGTCAAGAACTTTGGCGATGCTGACAACTTTGACATCATCATCAACCCGGAAAAGGGCGACTTGGAAATCTGGCGAAACCGGGAGATCGTGGAGGACGGGGAGGTTGAAAACGAAAACACCCAGATCGCCATCTCCGAAGCGCTGAAGATCGAAAGCGACTTCGAGGTGGGCGAGGAGGTGTCCGAAGAAATCAAGTTGGAGAGCTTCGGTCGACGGAATGTGTTGGCCTTGCGTCAGAATTTGGCGGGCCGGATCATGGAGTTGGAGAAGGACGTCATTTACCGGAAGTACAAGGAGCGGGTCGGGGAGATCATCTCGGCGGAGGTATACCAAATCTGGAAGCGCGAAATCCTGCTCGTTGACGATGAGGACAACGAATTGGTCCTGCCGCGCGAGAACCAGATCAAGAGCGATTTTTTCAAGAAGGGCGAATCGATCAAGGCGGTGGTTGCGGCAGTGGAAATGCGGAACAACCACCCGCGCATCATCCTTTCCCGCACGGCACCGGAGTTCTTGGAACGGTTGTTCGAACAAGAGGTTCCGGAGATCTTCGACGGACTCATCACCATCAAGCGGGTGGTGCGGATGCCAGGAGAGCGCGCGAAGGTGGCTGTCGAATCGTACGACGAACGGGTGGATCCGGTGGGCGCCTGCGTGGGGATGAAGGGTTCGCGCATCCACGGCATTGTCCGGGAGTTGCAGAACGAGAACATCGACGTGATCAACTGGACAGAGAACGAGCAGCTGCTGATGAGCCGCGCGCTGAGCCCAGCGAAGGTCAGCAGCATCGAGCTCGATGCAGTCAACCGAACCGCGAAGGTGTACCTCAAGCCCGACCAAGTTTCCTTGGCCATCGGCAAGGGCGGAAACAACATCAAGCTCGCAGGTTTGCTCACGCGCTACGAAATCGACGTGTACCGTGAGGACGAGGATGCCATCGACGACGTGGATTTGAAGGAATTCGCGGACGAGATCGAACCGTGGATTTTGGAGGAATTCGTAAAAATCGGATTGGATACAGCACGGTCCGTCCTCGCATTGGAGGAGAATGAATTGGCACAGCGCACGGATTTGGAGGTCGAAACCATCCGTGAAGTATTGAAAATCCTGAAGGAAGAGATGGCCTGATCGCTTCCACCCCCACCGGCCCACCGCCTTATCCCAAGCACCTCCTTACAAGCAGCATGTCAGACGAAAACAAACAAATGAGACTGGGCAAGGTGTCCCGAGAGTTCAACCTCGGGGTCAACACCATTGTGGAATTTCTTGCCAGCAAGGGCATTGAGGTGGAGAGTTCGCCCAACGCAAAAATCGACAGCGACATCTATGTCCTGATTCGGGCGAATTTCCAGCAGGAGAAGGAGGCAAAGGAAAAGGCGCAGAGTTCCACCCGGGCGATGTCCGAGCGGGAGAGTGTGACGCTGGCTTCTGCGCGGAAGAAGGCGCAGGAGGAGGAGGAGATTCAGATTGATTTGTCGGCGTTCCAGCGGCCAGAGCCGGCACCTGCGCCGAAGGCCGCGCCTGCACCGGCTCCTGCGCCGAAGTCGGTCCCAGCCGCGAAGGCGGCTCCGGCGCCGAAGGCGGCCAAGGCGGTCCCGGCCGTGGAGGCGGAGGCAGCGACTGCGCCCACGGCCGTGCCGGAGGCTCCGGTCTCAGCACCTGCGGCCGCGGCCCCTGCACCCGAACCGGCTGCTCCGGCTCCGGCGGCGAAGGTGGCACCGGAGTCGGCCCCGACCGCCCCTGTGGCGGCGGAATCACCCGTTGCGCCGGTCGCTGCAGAGGCACCCGCCGCCGCAGAGACAGCGGACGCACCGGCTGCCGAAGTCACTCCGGCTGCACCGGAGTCAGGTGTGGCCGCCGCGGGCGGAGTCAAGGTGGTGGGGAAGGTGGATTTGGCTTCGGTAGGGGGGAAGAAGAAGGCGAAGGGGGCAGCCGGCATCGATCCGGCACTCCAGACGCCCACCACCCAGGTGCAACCTGTCTTCGTGCCCGCACCTGCACCGGAGCCTCCGGCTGCACCGGTGGTAGAAAAGGAGGCCACCCGGGAGGTGGAGTTTGTGGAGACGAAGTTTGAAAAGTTGTCCGGTCCGACGGTGGTGGGCAAGATTGAACTGCCGGTCGAGAAGAAGCGCACACCGGGCATGGGGGCGGAAGAAGCGAAGCGGAAGCGCAAGCGGATCACCAAGGTGGACGTCGAGAAGACTGCGGCCCGCACGGGGGGTGGAACCACGTCCGCCCCAAGCCGTCCCGGCGATCGGCCCGGAGGGGGGGGAGGCGCAGGTGCCGGAGGAAACCGGGGTCCTGCCAACCGGCGCCCCGAAGTACGCCGCGATGTCAGCCCGGCCGACATCCAGAAGGAGATCAAAGACACCCTAGCCCGTTTGAGTGGAGGGGGGGCAAAGTCGAAGGCATCCAAGCTGCGGAAAGCAAAGCGCAGCGCAGTGCAGGAGCGCCACGAGCGGGAAATGGCCCGCCAGCAAGAAGCGGAGAGTGTACTGAAGCTCACCGAGTTCGTGACGGTGGCGGAATTGGCATCCATGATGCAGGTGAGCGTGAACGAGGTCATCTCGGCATGCATGACCCTGGGCATCATGGTGTCCATCAACCAGCGACTCGATTCCGAGACCATCTCCATCATCGTGGATGAATTCGGATTTGAGGCGAATTTCGTGAGCGCAGACGTTCAAGAGTCCATTGTTGTGGAGGAGGACAGCGAGGAGGATTTGCTGCCCCGCCCCCCGATCGTTACGGTCATGGGACACGTCGACCACGGAAAGACCTCGCTGCTCGACTTCATTCGGAAATCGAATGTCATTTCGGGCGAAGCCGGCGGCATCACGCAGCACATCGGCGCCTACAGCGTAACCCTTCCCACGGGAGGCAAGATGACCTTCTTGGATACACCGGGCCACGAGGCCTTCACGGCGATGCGTGCGCGTGGGGCGCAGGTGACGGATTTGGCCATCATTGTGGTTGCAGCAGACGATTCGGTGATGCCACAGACCAAGGAGGCCATCAACCACGCCCAGGCGG
>JBIKTK010000281.1:0-2737 GCA_044348125.1 Flavobacteriales bacterium
CCAAGCCGTTTTCTCGGGCCAAATCCAATGCATCCTCCGAAACATCCAGTCCAGTCACCTGCGCCTGAGGAAAACGATGGGCCAGCGCCAATGCGAGGCAACCTGAACCGGTTCCTACATCCAAAATGCGGAACCCCTCAGCGCTCTCCCCTCCGCGTTCTTGTAACCAACCGGAGACCCGAACGACCAACTCTTCTGTTTCCGGCCGGGGAATCAACGCCCGGTGGTCACAAACCAGCATCAATCCATCGAATGCTGTGTTCCCAAGGACATACTGGGTTGGTTCGCCCCTGCGAATCCGTTGCGCATGGACCGCCAAGACGTCCAACTCAGATTCCCGAAACGCATAACCCTGCACCAAGCGCTCTCCACGCGTGGTACCCGATACCGCATCCAAGCACAAACGGGCAATCTGGCGGGCTTCACGGCGGTCCCACTGGGGCCCAAGACGCTCCACCATCCAAGCGTGAACCACCTGTTCTTCATTGGTCGGAGGCCATGGCCCTGCCCCCCTGGCGATGGGTTCTCGCATGCTTGTCTGGTTATTGAACTTCGGGCCCCGTCCAACCCCTGACCCAAGCTTCGGCTGAAGCCACATTCGTCGCCAAAGGGACCCCGTGTACATCGCACTGGCGGAGCAACATGTGGATATCGGGTTCGTGGGGGTGCATGCCCATGGGATCTCGGAAGAATACCACGGCATGCACCGTGCCCTCGGTGATGCGCGCCGCAATCTGTGCATCGCCCCCCAGTGGACCACTCGCCAGCCGCTCCACCTCCAACCCCAAGGCCGCAAGCCTTCCTCCCGTGGTTCCTGTGGCCGTCAAATGAAACTGCTCGAACCAAGCGCGATGCCTCAGAACGAAGTCCACCAGGTCCTGCTTCTTGCCATCGTGCGCGATCAGCGCGATGCACGTCCGTCCCATTTCAATTTCGCTTCTTCACCCAAACCCCCCATCCGAAGGGTGGCAGAAGATTCTCGTCCGCGGCTTCAGCTCCCGCCACCGGGATGAAACCCTCGGAAGCCAAGTTCATTTGCACCTTGCGTGGCTTGTCCGAGAAATTCAAGGCCACACGGACCTCACTTTCCCCCTTCTTGCGGCTGAAGGCATACACATCCTGGGGAAACTCCGTGGGCCATTCCACGGGCCAAGCCCCCCACTCCCCCATCCACATGGCCTCTTCCCGACCGATGAGTTCGTGCAGTGCCCGGTGCAGTTCGGATGTAGCGTAAGTGCCCCAGTCCACACTGTCTTTCTCGAAGAATTGGAGGCGTTTCGATTCGCCTGATTCTTGGCCTGAATAAATCAAAGGCATGCCAAACCAAGTGCCTGCCAACACCGTCAACACCTCGGCATTCTTGCCCATTCGCTCCGCAGTGGTACCGTTCCAAGCGTTCTCGTCGTGATTGGTCACGAAGAGCATCCGGTAGGCACCCAATGGGAAGCGCTCTCGCTCCCGAACCAAGTAGGACCGCAGGGAATCCAATGGGTAGGTCCCGCGGGCCACTTCGTTGAAAAGGTGGTGTGCATGCCAGCCATAACTCATGTCAAACGCCCTGCGGTGGTGCTCCGGCACTTCCGCCTCCGCCAACATGAACACGTCGGGTTTGATCTTCTCCAATTCCACCCGGACTTCTTCCCAAAAATCCACGGGTACCTTCTCCGCTACATCGCACCGAAATCCGTCGATGTCCGCCTCACGCAACCAAAAAGCCATGGCATCCTTCATGGCCATGTACAACCCGTTTTCTCGTCCCTTCGCCCAATCCAACTGCGTGACGTCCCACCAATCGGTACCCAAGGGGGGCTGCAACTGTCCCAGGGAATCCCGCAGGAAAAACTGGGGATGTTCCCGGGTCCACCGGCTGTCGAAAGCCGTGTGGTTCGCCACCCAGTCGATGATGACCCGCATGCCCAACCGGTGTGCTTCCTTGACCAGCGCACGCAGGTCCTCCAAGGTCCCCATGTCCGGATTGACCGCGGTGTAATCCTGCACGCTGTAAGGTGAACCCAAACTTGAACTGCCAGGCTCCACCCGATAGTTGTTCTTGTTCTCACCGCCCTTTCGGTTCACTTCACCGATGGGATGAATGGGCATCAACCAGAGGATGTCTACCCCAAGGTCCCGGATCCGGGGCAGGTCGGCTTGAAATGCCGCAAAGGTTCCCTCCGGGGTGTGCTGCCGGATGTTGACCTCATAAATGGTGGCATTCTTAGACCACTCCGGATGAACCAATTCACCCCAATTCCCAGAACCCAACTCTTCAGCGACGCTGGTAGGTTCCGTGGCATCTCCGCAAGACAACAGAATCATCCCGGCGAGTCCCCAAGCCAATCCATGGATTTGTGACCTTTTCATGTTCCGAAGTTACGCAAGTTTGTAGGTTGGTGTATTTTGTACACCTGTCTCGTTTAAAACAGGGTGGGTTGTTCGGGCGGAGCGCCCGGTTTGCGCTTCTTGAAAGGACTGGTGCCCCGTTCCCCTGGTCCCGAAAGTGAAGGTCGGGGGTTGTCTAGCGAAGGGGGGGCACCCCGTCCCGAGGGTTCCAATGATTCCGATGGTTCCGAGGGTTCCGAGGGTTCCAGAGGCAAGGTCGCCGGTTCTGAAACTTCATGGGGCTGTGGAGCCGTTCTCGGGAGATCTTCTGCAGGGGTTGCGGTTTCAGTCGACGTGCCCGCTGCTTCAGCGGCTTCTGCGGCGGCTTCGGCAGCAGCAGCTTCCTTCGCCTCATCCA
>JBIKTK010000330.1:0-2727 GCA_044348125.1 Flavobacteriales bacterium
TGCGATGGGTGTTTCAAGAGCTATCCCTGGAAATCCCGGCCTACAGCCACTTTGTCATCCGCGGGGCGAATGGAAGCGGCAAGTCCACCCTGGCAAGGATCCTGGCCGGAACCCTGAGTGCATCTTCTGGGGCCGTGATGACCCGGGAGGGCAGCGCAACGCGTCCCAACGTGGATATGCGTCAGAGTTTGCTGATCGGTCCCGGAAATGCCCTCCATCCGGACTTGACTTTGACCGAAACGCTCGAATTCCACGCCCGATTTCGCCCATTCTTTCCCGACCTTTCTCCTTGGGAGGCCCTCAATGAAGCCGGATTGTACGCCCACCGGAACAAAGCGTTGGGTGCGCTGAGTTCCGGGATGCAACAACGCGTCAAGCTTGCCCTCGCCCTTTGCTCAGCCTCTGCACTGACGGTCTTGGATGAACCCTGCGCCAACTTGGACGCAAACGGAATCGAATGGTATAGAACGCGTTTGGCCTTGCTGGTGCAAAAAACCACTACAGTCATCTGCAGCAACCATCGGCCGGAGGACTACTTGACCCCCAGCGGCGGGCACGATTTGATAGGAGCGGATTAAAAACGTAACCTTTTGGAAGGGGCTTTCGTTTGACCGGGTATAGTCAGTCGAAAATCCTTTCTCATGAACAAATCACAACTCATCACCTCGGCCGTCGCAGTGGCGGTTTTGGTGGCCGCCGTCGCAGTCGCATCGGCACAGAACAGTCAGTCCTTGACTACGGAATCAGGCGTATTCTCGGAGCTGAAGCATGATTGCATGCACACTTCCCCCATCGGGCTGGAAACCATCTACCTCCCCGGGGGAGCAGCCGAGCAGACCTTTACCGCCTGCGCAACCGGTGAAATGGAAGCCGTGTACATCGACATTCTCGAGTCCATCGGACACGGGGTCATTCGTTACTACATCCTGGACGAGGAGGAGCAGGTGCTCTTCGTCAACTCCATCATGTTGACGGATGGATTCAATGGCCTCCTGAAGCTCAAGACCTCAGTACCCGTGAACGAAAACCAGCGTTATCACGTGCGATTCGCAGTGAATCAGGGCACCGAAATCAAAATGGCAGGCAAGCGCATCCATCATCCTGAGGAGTCCCTGTTCCTCAATGGTTGGCAGTTGTCGGGCAACATCACGATGGGGGTCGGCATCAAGGCTGCCGCCAAATTGCCCAACGCGGATGATGCTGGAGCCAAGTTGATGACGAATTTGGTCAAGACCTTTCCCAACCCTTTCTACGACAGCATCACCCTCGAGTTCAACAAGGGACTGCGGGGAAGAACCGACATCACCATCAGCGACCTCGGTGGCACGGTGGTGGCGAGTGAATCGTATACCGATCTGGCGCGTGGAGAACGGGTGCGCATCGTCACGGGTGGAGACATTCTCCCCGGTGTGTATGCCATCCGCATCACCAACGGCCAAAACGTTTCCAACCTGACGGTCATGAAGCAATAAGCTCAGGACCCCAGGACCTTTATACACTTGTTGCGAAGGGCCATCCGAAAGGGTGGCCTTTCTTGTTTCAGATGGAACTGAAATTGAGAAGATCCCAGGCACTTTTTACAGGAGAGAAGCTCCAGGCGGGGACTTCCACAAACCGCGTGAGCCAACCCGCCATGCCGCCGTTCCAAAGGCCCGGACGTTCCAGGATTCGAATGGGCCTGCCTCCCATTTGCTTCTCAGCGGTGAAGTATGCGGATGCATCCGCATAGGCCTGCAAAGACAGTTGGCCACCGGCAGGGTTGCTCAAATAACAAGCCATTTCGACAGGATTAAAGTGGGTTCCTGCGTCCTTCCATTGGGGCGGCAACTCGGCCGACTCCACGATACCCGGGCGCAACTGCCCCGAACCATCACGAACCCAATAAGGTCCACCCCCGGGCTGACCCGAGTGGGGAACCACCGCAGCGACCCGCATCGGACGCCAAAGCGCATTTCTAAGTTCCTCTTCCGTGGGATCCAAAGAAAGCCCGGAAGAAACCCCACCCAACCACTCCCGAATCCGGGCAGCCGATCCGGGTGTACCAGCGGACCATTCCCACCAAAGCGCATCCCGTTCTTCAACCCAGCGCTTCAAGATTCCACCGAGCGCCGACCGCAATGCGATGCGCTCAGCCCATCGGGGATGCCACTGGGGCAGTACATTGTCAATGTTCCGAATGAAAACCCAACGGGCCTCGAGCCCATCCAAGTTGCGGAGCAGGGCACCATGACCTCCCGGGCGGCGCACGGGCTCCGCATGCGCATCGCGCAACCAATCGTCCGCCGTTAAATCCCAGGCATAAGTATCGGTTTGGGGATGTTGGACCTGGATTTGGACCTCCGGATCTCTTCGCTGCCAACGAATTTTCAGTTCTTCTTGAAAATCAATGGGCACCGTAAAGATGAGTTTACCAGGATGGGAAGCCTCCACCGCAAAACGCCACTCCGCATGGTGGGCATCCATGGCATCCCACCGCTTGCCGTGATTTTCCCGAAAAAAAGGCACCATTCCCTTGGGTAAGGTCGCCCACCCCCCCGCTTCCCACAATGCCCTCCACTCCGATTGCCACGACCCGCCGTCTGCAAACGGAAAACGCCGCCATTCTTGGTCCAAACGCGCCTCTGTCTCAGGTGAAAGCGGTGGGATGAAATCCTGAAACATGCGGGTCGCAGCCCCCGAGGCGGGCACAAAAAGTGCCACATCGTTCCGTTCGGGCACCTCGGACAA
>JBIKTK010000283.1:0-2723 GCA_044348125.1 Flavobacteriales bacterium
TGTGATGGCCCTCGGAAATCCATGGGTCGAATCGAGCCGCATCGACAAGCCCCACTCCCCGTCGAAAGAAACGAGCAGGGGCAGGTCTGACGCGGCCTGAAGCCGGCGCACCCGGTCCCGTTGTGCTTGCGGACCGCCTTGCATGCAGATGACCCCACCGATGCCCAGGTCGCGGCACCAGCCTTCTGCCAGGTCGCCATCGGTTCGGTCTGCCTTCGAATACACCGCTGGCATGATGAGCTGGGCCACCATGCGCTCCAATGGAAGGGTGAGCAGCACCGAGTCGGCCCAGGCCGTGGCTCGGTCTCCGGCGGGTGTTCCCGGGAGAAAGGGCGGGCGTTGCGAAGGCCCCGGGTGCTGCACGGCAGGTACAGGGTTTTCGGCAGCTTCGGAATGAGAAAGGGACCAACCATCGGCCCAAGCAGACCAAGCCGCCCAGGCGGCGAGCGGCACGGCGACCAGCGCCAGCCACAAACGGAACTTCCGCATGTTAGGATTTTTCTTCGAGCGCCTTCAGCGCACGGGTGGCAATGAAATCGAACTGCTCGTCCAAGGTGAGCAACGAATTGTCGACCACCACGGCATCTTCGGCGAGCCGCAGCGGCCCCACCTCCCGGGTGGAGTCAATGCGGTCCCGTTCCAGAACATTTTCCAAGACGGTCTCCCAAGGCACATCCTTTCCCTTCTCCGCCAACTCCTTGTGCCGACGGCGGGCACGCACTTCGGCATCTGCCGTGATGAAGAACTTGAGCTCGGCCTGGGGGAGGACGACGGTGCCGATGTCGCGTCCGTCCATGACCACCCCGCCCATGTCCGCCATGCGCTGTTGCAGCGCGACCAATTTGTGCCGTACCGCTGGGACCGCAGCCACGTGGCTGACCCAGCGCGCCACCTCCATGCTCCGGATTTCACGCTCCACATTTGTGCCGTTGAGGTGCACCTCGGACTGACCGCTGGCGGGGTTGAATTTGAACTGGATGTACATCCGATCCAAGGCCTTTTCCAAACCCGATGCATCCAATTGGTCCCGCTGGATGAGCCGTTCGCGCATGGCGAACAAGGTGGCCGCGCGGTACATGGCTCCGGTGTCGATGTAGACGAAGTTGAGCGCTTTTGCCAGCGCCCGGGCCACAGTGCTCTTTCCCGAGGAGGAATGGCCATCGATGGCGATGTTGATCCGGCGTCGGCTCATGGGGCGAAGGTACAACGTGGGAGCGAAACCCGGAGGCGAACCCTCAAGTCCCGCGGGCGGGCCGGCTGAACAAGGGGAAAGCCACGTTGAGGTGGGTGGAGGAACCTGCAAAATGATACGTATTGCGGGCCAAACCCACCGACAGCCGTCGGGCGTTGTACTGTACCCCGATGGCCAGCCCGTTGGTGCCGAGACGCCCCGCTGCCTGCATTTCCTTGCGCCGGCGGTAGTCGAATCCCACCTGGACTTGGAGTTGGGGGCTGAGGACGATTTCGGCGCCGAGGCCTACGTGCCGCATGATTTGGTCTCCCAACCGAAACGTCCGGTTTTCGATGACCTCGCCGGTCAGGGGGTCCACGGTGTCGTCGTACGTGCCGGGCGGGGCCAAATCCCATCGTTGCAGGTAACTCCCCGTGGCGAAGAGCCGGAAAGGGGCGCGTGCGAACGACTTGGTCACGCCGACCTGCAGGTTGGAGGGGAGCAGGCCCGTGGGTTGGGTCCAGCCCCATTGGTGCCCCAGGGCGGACCAGGCGAGCCCGACGGCCCAGCCGCGGTCCGGCCAGCGTCCCATCACGGCCAAGTCGGTGCCGAGGACCGCGGCGTTCTCGCGGTCCAGGTTGCGCATCCCCATGAAAACCTGGGCACCGAGGGTCCAGTGGGGCCGGAGGGCGTAGCCCCAGCCGCTCTGAAGGAAGTACTCACCGCCCCGAAAGGTCCCTGTCGAAGCGCCTGTGGCATCGGTGCCCTCCATTGCACCGAACGAGGCGAAGCGCGCCCCCCATTGCCAGGTCAGCCTCCCGCGGGTGCGGAGCACATGGTTGAGCGACGTCAACGACATCCCAGCGAAGTAATCCATGTGCTCCAGCGCCACGCGGCCGTCCAGGGAGGAATCCAGTGCCGCCGGGTTGTACGTTGCCACGTGGAGGTCGCCCTCGGTCACCGCCGCGAGCCGGCCGCCGAGCGCGGCGGAGCGTGCATCCGTCACCAGCCCCAGCGGCAGCGGCTCGGAGGGGGAGGTTTGGCCTGACACTTGCCCCGTCCAGCCCGTCCAACCGGCACCGAGACAGAGCACGGCCAGCGGCACCCAACTCCGAAGCCGGCCCACTGCACTCATGCGATCGTCCGCTTGTTGTCTACCGTTTCCTTGAGCAGCCCACGGGTCAACACCTCGTCCATCCGCTCGACGTAGGTGAAGCGCAGGCCCTTGAGGTAACGCGGTTCGATTTCGGCGATGTCCGGCTCGTTCTGCGCGGAGAGCATGATTTCGGTGATGCCCGCCCGCTTGGCGGCCAGGATCTTTTCCTTGATGCCGCCCACCGGCAGCACCCGGCCGCGGAGGGTCACCTCGCCCGTCAGGGCCAAGGCGCGCCGAATTTTGCGCTGGGTGAACGCCGAAGCGAGGGAGAGCAGGAGGGCGATGCCCGCGCTGGGGCCGTCCTTGGGTACGGCGCCCTGGGGCACGTGGATGTGGATGTTCCACCGGTCGAAAAGCTCTGGATCCAGCGCCCAATCCTCGGCATGCGCCTTGAGG
>JBIKTK010000282.1:0-2723 GCA_044348125.1 Flavobacteriales bacterium
AACTGCCGTAGGCGTACAACAACAAGGGGTTGTTCCCATCCTTCTGCAGGCCCTTGCGGTACACGAGCGACACAGGAACCTCCGTTCCGTCGGTGGCCCGAACCATGAGGCGTTCACTTACGTAGTTTCCTGCATCGAATTGACCCCCCAACACCTCCTGCTGCTTCAACTGGACCTGTTGCTTGGATTCCATGTCCATTTCGTACACCGTGTTGGGCGTGGTCAAGGACGTGTAGCCGAATCGGAGCTTCTGGGTGTCAAAGTCCGGATTGGCACCGACATAGGCCATGTACGCCGGATCTTGGAAAGGGACATAGTAGTCTTGGGAGCCGTCCCATCTTTTCACCCGGATTTGGGTCAACCCAGCGGTGCGCTCCTCTACCACCAAGTGGTCCTTGAAAATCTCGACGGCCTCCAACAAGGTGTTGTCCCGGTGGGGCAGGACATCCTCCCAATGGTCGTAGGTCGTCGCAGTGACCGGAGTGCGTACGAGCTTGAAATTCTTCGCGTTGCGGTTCGTGGTGATGTAGAAATGTTCGCCGTAGTGGGACACACTGTACTCCAAATCCCGCTCCCGGGGTTGAACCACCTTCCACGTGCCCGTCGGCTGGTCTGCGTCCAGATAGCGCCATTCCGTGCTGACGGTGGAGTAGCTGGAAATCATCAAGTAACGATCGCTCTTGGTCTTGCCGACCCCGCAGCTGAACGTCTCATCCTTCTCCTCAAAAACCAATGCATCTCGGGTGGCGGAACTGCCCATAGCGTGCCGGTAAATCCGGTGGGAGCGCAACGTCAACGGATCCTTTTTCGTGTAAAAAAGCGTGGCGTTGTCATTCGCCCAAGTTGCGCCGCCAGCCGTCTTCGGAATGGCGTCCGCAAACACCTCACCCGTGGTCAAATTCTTGACGTAAATCGTGTACTCCCTGCGGCTCACGGTGTCCACAGAGTAGGCAAGCAGGTTGTTATCAGGGCTGACCGCGAGACCACCTGCTTCGAAGTAAGCATAGCCCTCCGCCAGCTCGTTCACGTTGAGCATGACCTCCTCGGCAGCCTCCATGGAACCCTTCTTCCGGCAGTAAATCGCGTACTCCTTACCTTCCTCGTAACGGGTGTAGTACCAATAACCATTGTCCAGAATCGGGACGCTCACATCATCCTGCTTGATCCGTCCCACAATCTCATTGTACAGACTGTCCTGCAGGCCCTGGGTGGGGGCCATCACCTCCTCTTTGTAGGCGTTTTCGGCATTCAGGTAGTCCAGAACCTTCTGGGTTTGGGCATCTGGGGTTGCCGCGTTCTTTTGGTCATCCGACAAGCGCATCCAGAAATAATCATCGTTCCACGTGGTGTCGTGGATGGAGACCGCATGGGTTTGTTTCTCCGCGTCAGGGGGGGCGGAGAACATCGATTCCGTGAAGACGGGCTGGGTTTTCATGGCGGGGGTCTCAGGGGATTGGCAAGCGGCGGCAAAGATAGCAGCAGCAAGCGCGGCGAGGGCGGCGTGTGGGAAGGCCAAACTTTTCATCACCAAAAGGTTCAAAGGTTTCAGGGGCAAGTTAATCAAGCCGGCATGGGTCCGGCGTGGAGGCGTTCCAAATCCTCCGGGGTATCGATGCAGGGGGTCTCACGGTCGGTCAGGCCCACGTGCAGGGTCACGCCGTGCCAAACCCAGCGCAGTTGTTCGAGCCGCTCCCGATCCTCCAAAACACAGGGCGGCAGCGAGACGATGCGCTCCAGAGCGGCTCGTGTGTAGGCATACAGGCCCAGGTGTTTGAGCCAGGGGCCCGGCCCGGCGGGGATGGGACTCCGGCTGAAGTACAATGCCCGACCCTCAGCATCGCAGACCACTTTTACCCGGTTCGGGTCTTGAAAGGCCGGATCGCCATCCTCCATCGGCCGCGCCAGGGTCGCCACGGCGGCGGCAGGCCGGGAGATCATCTCAGCGAGCATCCGCAGTTGCTCCCCGTGCACAAAGGGCTCATCCCCTTGGACATTGACCACCGCCGTCACGGGCCCGCTGCCCCCTGCCTCCAAACGGCCCACCGCCTCCCACACCCGCAACGTCCCGTTCGGATGGTCCGGTGAAGTCAAAATCGCCCGCGCGCCCGCGGCCTCCACCCGCTCCGCGATCCCCCCATGGTCCGTCGCCACGACCACGGCATCGAACACCCCCGCCTCCTCGACCCGCCGAACCACCCGCTCGACCATCGGCACCCCGAACACCTCCACCAGGGGCTTCCCCGGAAACCGCGTCGACCCAAACCGGGCCGGGATGATCGCCACCCTCATTGGATTTCGTACGTGTACATCAACTGCGTCAACCGGGGCGACTCCATGACCAACGGCCGCAGGGAATACTCCGCGTTGAAGACATTGTTGACCACCAGTGAAATGCGGTGCGCCTCCGCCAGCGGCACCCCGACCCGCAGGTCAAAAACCCACGGCTGCCGCGGGTGCTCCGCCAACCAATCGCCTACCCCCCATTGCACAAATCCATACTCTTCAAACTGCAAAAACGCCTGATCGAAGTTGTCCAGTTGGCTTTGGTAGCGTGCGCTAAAGCCTGCAAACCAACGCGGTGCTGTGACATGGACATCCATCCGAACCAGGTGCGGCGATCGGTACTTGAGCACGTAATTCGTCGTGTCGTGGCTGGTGGACAGGTACGTCGCTGGGTAGTTGGGGTTGGGGCTGTAGTCCAAATCCGGCGACAAAGTCACCGG
>JBIKTK010000284.1:0-2719 GCA_044348125.1 Flavobacteriales bacterium
ATCCCGATCGTGATTCTCATCGTGACGGCGGTCTCCAACGGGGCGAACCTCACGGACGGCATCGACGGCCTGGCGACGGGGACGAGTGCCATCATCGGGATGGCGCTGGCCGTGCTGGCGTACCTGGGTTCGAACGCGGTAGCTGCACAGTACCTGAACATCATGTATATCCCGGGCTCGCAGGAGTTGGTCATCTTCATCACGGCTTTTGTGGGGGCGTGCGTGGCGTTCTTGTGGTACAATGCTTTCCCGGCGCAGGTCTTCATGGGGGACACAGGCTCACTGGCCTTGGGCGGAATCATTGCGGGTTTTGCCATCCTCATCCGCAAGGAGTTGCTCATCCCCGTGCTGTGTGGCATCTTCCTGGTGGAGAACCTCAGCGTGGTGTTGCAGGTGGGGTATTTCAAGTACACGCGCAAGCGGTACGGGGAAGGGCGGCGGATCTTCCGCATGGCGCCGCTCCACCACCACTACCAGAAGATGGACATTCCGGAGTCGAAGATCACGGCCCGGTTCTGGATTGTGGGCATCCTGCTGGCGGTGGTGACCATCGTAACGCTCAAGGTTCGGTGAAATGAGCCAGCAGGTGCACCACCCTTTGGTTCTGGGGGCCGGCGAGAGCGGTTTGGGCGCGGCGTTGCTCGCGCAGGCGCTCGGGCTGCGGCCGTTTGTGTCGGACCATGGGAAGCTGGGCGAGGCGGCCGCAGCGGAACTGGACGGCGCGGGCATCGCCTGGGAGGACGGCGGGCACAGTGCCGCTGCCCTCGCGGGGGTCCAGCTCGCGATCAAGAGTCCGGGCATCCCGGACTCGGCCCCGGCCGTCCTCGCCTTGCGCGCGGCGGGATGCGAGGTCATCTCGGAGATCGAATTCGCCAGCCGGCACTGCGGCACGGCACGGGTCGTGGCCATCACGGGTTCCAATGGGAAGACGACCACCACGGCCCTGACCCATGCCATCCTGCGCGATGCCGGCATCTCCGTGGCGTGCGTGGGCAACATCGGCCCGTCCTGGGCCCGGGACTGCGCCGCGCGCCGCGCCCAGGGCCTCCCCTTCCCCGACTGTTACGTGGTCGAGGTGAGCAGCTTCCAGCTCGACGGATGCACCACCTTCCGACCCGACATCGCCATCCTGCTCAACATCACCCCTGACCACCTCGACCGCTACGGCTACGACCTCGACCGGTACGCCGACTCGAAGTGGCGCATCACGGCCCAGCAGACCCCCGCGGACCTGCTGGTCCTCAACGCCGAGGACGAACTGAGCCGGGTCCGCTGGGCGGGCGGCGGCGCCAGCGGGGCCAGCGGCGAAGCCGCGGCTACCGGCGGCGAAGCCGCAGCGCAGCCCGGAACCCGCGCCCGCGTAGTCGCCTTCTCGACCGAGTGCACCACCTCCGACCTGCGCGACACCCTCGCCCAGGCCGGCTTGCAACCCGCGGGCCTCTGTGCCTTGGCCGACGGGAATCCCGAACAATTTGAATTCACAACCCCCCCACAAACTCCCTTTGTCATGAACATTCGCGATTTGGCCTTGCAGGGCAAACACAACCTGCAAAACTCCATGGCAGCCTCCGTGGCCAGCCGTGCCCTTGAGATCCGCAAAGACAGCATCCGCGAGAGCCTCAAGGCGTTCGATGCCATCGAACACCGCATGGAATTCGTGCAGAGTGTCAACGGCATCCGGTTCATCAACGACTCGAAAGCCACCAACGTGAACAGCGCGTGGTTCGCCCTCGAGAGCATCCCCGGTCCCATCATCTGGATTGCGGGGGGCGTGGACAAAGGGAACGATTACACTTCCCTGCTGCACCTGGTCGCGGACAAGGTGGAGCACCTGGTCTGCTTGGGGCGCGACAACGCAAAACTGCGGGCCACCTTCGCCGACAAGGTCAGTACGGTCACCGAGGTAGATACCGCTGCCGCCGCCGTCCAAGCCGCGTACGACCTCGCTTCGCCGGGTCATACGGTCCTGCTCTCGCCCGCTTGCGCCAGCTTCGACCTCTTCGGCAACTACGAGGAACGCGGCCGGGCCTTCAAAGCCGCCGTTCGCGCCCTGTAAACCGGATGGACGCCACAGCCTCTCCTCCCCCATCGCGGTGGAGCCAACTCACCCGAGGCAAGCTCCAAGGCGACCGCGTCCTGTGGATGGTGACGTTCCTGTTGTCCATCATCTCGGTCGTTTCGGTGTACAGTGCCATTTCGCATTTGGCCTACAAAGGCGCCGGATCCACCATCTACCTCGGCAAGCAATTGTTCCTGCTGGGCCTGGGCTGGGCAGCGATGTGGACCCTGCATCGGATCCCCTTCCGGTTCTTTGCGAAGGCGGGGCAGGTGCTTGTTTGGCCCGCGCTGTTGCTGCTGATCTTGACGCTGGCCTTCGGCTCGAACATCAACAACGCGAACCGGTGGCTCGAGATTCCTTACATCGGGTTGACCATCCAGACGCCTGATTTCGCGAAAATCATGCTCATCACTTACATCGCGCGGCAATTGCAGGTCAAACAAAAGCACCTCCAGGATTTCAAGTACGGGGTGTTGCCCATGCTGGCCATGACGTTTGCGATGTGCGGTCTCATCCTGCCGGGGGGGTTGTCCACGGCCCTGATGCTTGGGGTGGTGGCGTTCGGGATGATGTTCGTGGGCGGGGTGCCCATGCGCCACCTGCTCCGGGGGGTGGGAATGGTGGCCATGGTCGGAATCGCAGTCATCGGGGTCGCACAAT
>JBIKTK010000027.1:0-8569 GCA_044348125.1 Flavobacteriales bacterium
GAGGACACCGGTTTTACCCTGACCACAACCATACCTGGAGGCGATTTGGTCACACAACCCAACTCGAGCCCCTCCTTCAGTGTTTTGCCACAAGCATTCATTTGCAATGGCTTGCCTTTTGCATTGGACAACAGTGCCACCGACCCCGATGGAGATTCCCTCTCGTATTCCATATGTCCCATCTATCTGGGTGGGGATCCTTTGGCACCGATTCCCAATCCACCGCTGGGGCCAGCATTTGTTCCGGTCACCTGGTCCGCCGGGTATTCTCCTGAGGCCCCGTTGGGCATCGCAGCCGGAATGGAAGTGGGTGCAGATGGGATGCTGGAAGGCGTTCCCGGTGTCCTGGGAAAGTTCGCCTTGGGAGTCTGTGTGGAGGAATGGCGGAATGGCATTCTCATCAATCGGATTTTGCGGGATTTTACATTGGACGTGGTGCAGTGCAGTTTGAGTGCTCCGGTCTATGCAGAGGTCGTTCCTTGCAACGGGCTGGATGTTCAGTTTGATTTGCTGTCGAATCCCGCCGAAACCTACGCATGGGACTTCGGTACCGGCCTCGTCAACGATGTAAGCGATTGGGCCGAGCCTTCCTTTTTGTTCCCAGAGCCAGGGAGCTACACCGTGACCTTGCTCTACACTGCTGGCGATTGTGCGGGTTCCACCGTCTTCGAAGTAGTTGCAGCCCCCAGCTGGGAGCCAGAAATTGTCGCAGGCACCCCATTTTGTTCCCAGGGGGGGTGGTGGATTCCTTTGTCTCCTCCCATGGGGCTGCCAGAAGAGGCCACTTGGAACTGGTGGTTCAGCACAACTTCAACGGAGTCCCCGGTTCCCAGTGAGGCACTGAATTCCACGCCAAGTCAAGTTTGGTTCCCAGCAGGAGCGGCAGCTGAGGTCACATTGGTCGCCAATGCCTGGGGCTGCAGGGGGGAAGCTGCCGCAAATTGGAACTTGCCCGAGCTCCCATTCGCAGCGTTTGAGGTGGCTCTTCCACCTTGCTCGGGCGGTGAGGTGACGTTCGAGAACAATTCCACGGGTGCGCAGACCTTTCTTTGGCACTTTGGATACGGCAATGCCACCTCGACCCAACCCCAACCCAACCACGTTTTCCCTGGTTGGGGAAACTACGAAGTCACCCTGATCGCAGGCCTGGAAACTGGTTGCCCGGACACGTTGGTTTCGGATGTTCAAGTTCTTCCGGTCAACCCATTTATAGTGGGTTACGAGATTCTTCCGCAATCATTGTGCGATTCATCGGGGTGGATGGTGTTTTCTTTCACCGGGTCAGGGGCGGACGCCGTAACCTGGGATTTGGAGCCGTGGGGTACAGGATCAGGAACGCCATGGGCACTCCAGTTCCCTGAACCGGGAAACTACGAGGGCAACCTCATTTTGTACCACGAAGCATGCGATATCACGTGGGTAGAGCCATTGAATTGGACCGTCTCGGACCCTTTGCAAGGGGTGAACATCCGGGTTCCCAATGTCATTTCGCCCAACAACGATGGGAGCAACGAGCGGTTTGGCGTCCAGTTTTTAGACGATTTGGGGGTGGAGTTGGGTTCGGTCCCCGCAACCGATTTCGCATCCTACCATCTTCAGGTATACAACCGTTGGGGCAACTTGATGTTTGATACGAACGACCCCAACCGCAGTTGGTGGTCAGAAGGAGCGCCCGAAGGTACCTACTACTTTGTGGTCACTGGCCAGCATCTCTGTGACGCGCAGCCATTTGTGCAGGCTGGGGATGTGACCGTGGTTCGTTGAACCAGAGGCTCATCGGAACAAGTCTGGACGAAGCCAGCGGAAGGGCAAACCCCAGCCCGGATTCCAGAGCATGGCCCTGAGTTTGGCCTGCTTGACACCACCAAACTCGGCATAAAACGCATCTACTCCCGCATCCTGAGAACCGCCAAAATCAAACCGCTCGAAGCCTGTCTCACGGGCCTGTTCCAGCGCTTTGGCCACCAACAAGACGGTCGCCAATCCAGATTGAGGCCCTCGGACTGCACCTCCCAATGCGTAAATCCACTCTGCGCGATGGGAATGGGGCAGGTTCCGTTCCAGGAAAACACCTCCCGCAACTTCGTGACCTTGGGTGTCCCTCACGAACAGAAAATGTGCCTGTTCATCTGCAATGAGTCCCCGCATCAGAGAACGCAAACCACGTTCATCTGAGGCAATCCCTTTTCGATGCCTTGCGCCTTGGTGCAGACGGAGCATGACCTCCACAGCTTCCGGGTCGGTTCGTCTCACCCAGTGCAGACCTGCGCGTTGGGCTCTGGCCACTTGCTTCCGACGGTTTGAAGGCAATGGGGCATCACAAAACGCCCAGCGGGTGTGCCTGTGGGCCAAATGCACCCGTTTCATCACCGAAGCTGAAATCTCCCCAGGATCCCACCCGACGGGGAAATCCCAGGCAGCTAAGGGTATGCGAGCACCCCGCAGGGCATCATGGGCTTCAGCCCAATCGGTTGCAGTCCAAGGACCTCCATTGTAACCCACATCCAGGGACCAAGGGGGCGTCACCCAAGCGGGAATCCCGCGCAAATGTACCTGGGCGACCCACCAACTTCCCGCGCGGTTTTCCATTCGATGAAGTCCGGAGGGCACCACCCCGTTCCAAGAAGCACGTTGCAACCAAGGCGTGTCATCGGTTTTCGGAACGGAGGAAGACATGGGAACGCCTGAAGCACGGGATAGGGGAGTGGAGGCGGCTTCCGACATGACCCAAAAGTAAATCAATCGGTGCCCCAGGTTTCAGGCAACATTTATTCACGATTCACGTAGGATAACTGGATGCAGAATTTCCATCCTGCATGTCTATTATTGCACGTTCAAAATTGCTGGCCATGCAACCTTTCGAAATGGTTTTTGTGCTGCTCCTGGCGGCGGTCGTCACCTTCTCCGCGGTGGCTGGATTTCTCTTCGCGCGGCATGAAATCAATGCCAAATCGGAACGAAAACTCGCAAAAGCTGCCAAGAAAGCGGAAAAGCGGGCCCAACAACTCACCCAACAGGTAGAGCCCCATGATTCACCCAAGCAATCCCATTTTCAAGCGGATTCGGGTTCGATAACGGACTTGCATGCGGGATAAGTCGGCTTTGCACTAATTTTGCGGCCGGAAAGGAGGTTTGGCAGAGTGGTCTATCGCGTCGGTCTTGAAAACCGAAGTACTGCAAGGTACCGGGGGTTCGAATCCCTCAGCCTCCGCACTCGAAACGAAAGCGCCCGCAACAGCGGGCGCTTTTCATTTCAAGGACCTCCCTTTTTAAGGCACACCACCCCGCCGGGGAGGCTGGAACGACCACCCCAATCCCAGATTGTGGCCTGCGGCGCATCCCTGCGGGTTGTGGCCTTCAGCCGCGCTGGTTCTTGCTCTTGAACCGAAGGGGCTTTGCGGCACTTCTGGCACGGTGCTTGGTCGGACGCCCTGTGACACGGGTTCGCCACATTTTGAATGAGCTCGGTTTCATCCAGGTACGCATGAGCAATCGTACGTCATTTTCTTTCAGTCCGAACTGCCGCTCGATGGCTTCAAAGGGGGTTCTGTCCTCCCAGGCCATCTCGATGATGCGGTCTCGTTCTGCTTCTGTGAAACTTCTCATGACCTGAAAACACCCCAACGGAAACCTTGTTCTCGCACCGAACGTACCTTTGGGTAGCCAGCGAAAGTTCCAAGAAAAATGAAGCAACTGCATATCCTCCTGATGACGATGGGCCTCATTTCTGCCCTGGGCGGGTGGTCCCAAACCACGGAAACTGCTGCAACCACCAACCCCAAGAGAGAGTTGGTGCAGCGGTTGGTCATCAGCGATGCCCGGAAGAATGGGCGAGACATCACCCAACAGACGCTTGAGGCCGGCGGGGAACTGATGTTCTATCGCAGGGCAGGGGAGGACAAGCTGTATTTGGCCCAAATCAACTCGAAAAGTGCCTCTTATACCGACGGCCCAATCTACGGTTTGACAACCGCCACCATCCCTGAAACGCCAGAGGATTTTGCACAGGAAACCACATCGTTTCGATGGAGTTACACGCAGTCAGACGGAACCGTAGGAACTGCCCAAGTGAGCCTCGTTCGCGTAAAGAAACCGCAGGGGGTCATTTACCAAATGGTGGTGCTCAATGAGGTTCTTGATCAATGGCAGTACAAAGGTCACATCGATGGCACCGTCAATCTTTCTGCCATCCAGGAGAAACGGAATTGAACAAATCTGCTACTGGGGAGGTTCTTGTGGAAATTCAATCATTTCAGATGAACAAACCTGCTACTCTCCTCCTCAGTGCTTTCGCTTTGATTGCGGGCACTTTCGGCGCTTCGGCGCAAAATCCATGCAACACCCCCGGTGAGGTGGTGGTTGCATCGGGTTTGGCCTTCAGCCCAGCCAATCTTGTCGTAGACCAAGGCACCACGGTGGTTTGGGTAAACAATTCCGGAACCCATGATGTGAATGGGGTCTCGAGCACGACGGGCATGCCTTGGAACAACCCTGAGACCTTCTCCACACCGGTGGTGACGGGAGCTGCAGGTGGCGTGTGCATGGGCACGCACACGTTTGACGTACCCGGGCTTTACAATTATGATTGTTCGGTAGGTAGCCACGCCGCAGCAGGCATGGTGGGTACTGTGCTGGTTCTGCCCGTCTCGAACACGGTTGTGGATGTCATCGTCAACAGTCCAGACCACACCATCCTGGAGACTGCCGTGCTGGCCTCGGGGCTCAATGTGCCCCTGAGTGGTCCGGGCCCCATGACGGTTTTTGCGCCAACGGACGCGGCCTTCGACGCCCTCCCCGCTGGCACCTTGGATGCCGTTCTGGCAGACAACGCCTTGTTGACGGCGATCCTCACCTACCACGTTGCGCCCTTGTCGGCCCTGAGCACGGACCTCAGCGATGGCATGCAGGTGTTCACGCTGAACGGCGCGACCGTGACCGTGACCATCAACGGCGACGGCGTTTTCATCAACGACGCCCAAGTAACGGTGGCTGACATCGTCGCTGACAACGGAGTAGTCCATGTCATTGACGCTGTGCTCTTGCCACCTACGCCAGCAACCAACACGGTGGTCGACATCATCGTGAACAGCCCGGACCACAACACCTTGGAAACCGCTGTGGTAGCCGCTGGTTTGGTTGAGACCTTGAGCAGCGAAGGACCATTCACGGTGTTCGCGCCAACCGATGCTGCATTCTCTGTGATTCCTGCCGGGGTGTTGCAATCCATCTTGGCTGACACGGAGTTGTTGACTTCCATTTTGACCTACCACGTGGTGGGCGCCAACGCCCTGAGCACAGACCTTTCCGATGGCTTGGAAGTGGCCACCTTGAATGGTGCCAATGTGCTGGTGACCATCAACGGGGATGGTGTATTCATCAACGACGCGCAAGTCATCGTGGCTGACATCGTCGCGGACAACGGGGTGGTTCACGTCATCGACGCGGTTTTGTTGCCACCCGCTCCGGAAGCCACCACGGTGGTTGACATCATTGTAAACAGCCCCGATCACACCATCTTGGAAACCGCGGTTGTGGCTGCTGGTTTGGTAGAAGCGTTGAGCGGAACAGGACCCTTCACGGTGTTTGCGCCGACCGATGCAGCTTTCAACGCGTTGCCAGCGGGTACTTTGGAAGCTGTTCTGGCAGACAATGCTTTGTTGACGGCCATCCTGACCTACCACGTTGTGAGCGCATCCGCGCTGAGCACGGATTTGAGCGACGGAATGAGCATCACCACCCTCAACGGAGAGGATGTGGTAGTTACCATCAACGGGAACGGTGTGTTCATCAACGGTGCCCAAGTCATCGTCGCAGACCTGTTGGCAGACAATGGTGTTGTGCACGTCATTGATGCCGTTTTGTTGCCACCCACCACTGTGTCCGATCCTTCAACTTCGATTGCACTCACGGTTTTCCCGAACCCCGCATCACACGTTGTGAACGTTCAGGGAGAGCTCCTCGCTGGAGACCGTTGGATTGCCATGGATGCCGCTGGACGTCGGGCTTTTGATGGCGTAGCCCAGAGCACGTTGGACGTTACCGAATGGAAGGCTGGGTTGTACACCTTGCACCTGGTTCGTGCAGGCCAAACCATCGCAACACAGCGTTTGAGCATCGTACGCTGATTCTCAACTTGCAAACCTCAAGAAGGGGGGACGCCGCGAGGCTTCCCCCTTTTTTTTTCCTTCTTTTTCGGTCAGCTGGTGCTTTTCCGAAGGGGATTGGGCGCAACATTTCGCTCGCTTTTGGAGTACAAAGCACGTCATGCGCTCGTTTCCATTGCCCATTTCCAAGGTGCGCTTGTTCCAGCGGTTGCTCAGCTGGTTCATTGGGTTGAGCCTTTCAGGATGGTCTCAGCAAGGTTGGAGTGCCCCCGATACGTTGGTGGTTTGCTGGTTGCCATCAGGTGATTTGTGGTTGGATGCATCGCAATGGCCTGCCGGTGGTCAGGTTGGAAATCCGGGTTGGTTGCAACCCGAAACCGGCGGAGAAGTGCCTTGGGGGCTTCACCCGGACGCAGCCCAACCGGGGATCACGCCCGAGGAAGGGGGGTGGCTCATCCCAGCAGCTTGGGCACTCCCGTTGTCATTCGGTGCATCGGGTTTCATCCCAGTACAAGGATTCACGCAGCAAATGAGTGGTGCATTCTCACCGGAACCACTGCTGTTGTCTGTCAATGGCCCTCCCAACATTTCGGTCATGCCTCCCGCGGGTTACGGTCAGGTCTGCGGACCAGCCACCCTGAGTTTTTACTTGACCAATTTTTCTGGAAATCTCCCCTCGACCACTTATGCCGTTGATTATGGAGATGGGGGATTGGCAGGGTATGCTCATCCGCCGCCAGCTTGGCTCAACCGGAATTATTCGCCGAATTCATGCGGGAGTGTAACCCCTGGTGGAGTGCAAAACGCACATGAGTTTCGCATCACTGCTACGAATGTCTGTGGGGTGTCAACGGCCACAGTGGGACCCATACGCGTCCACACAGCCCCCACCCCTGTACCCACCATCCTCGGGCCTCAAGCCTTGTGTGCCGGCGCCGTGGGCACTTACACAACCACAGCCGGAGGAACCATTGCATCCAACGAAGGACCTTGCACAGCCACACCGCTAGCCTGGACCGCTTTGGGTACGGGGGGAATCCCCAATCCCAACCCGGGTTCGGGCAATGCATCGGCCTTGGCCACAACGTTCTCCGCTCCTGGGCAATACAACATTGGCGTGTTTGCGAACCATCCAGTTTGTCCGGATGGCTTCGGGGTAAAGCCGGTTTGCGTTCAGCCTCCGCTGGTGTCTCAGGCCCTGGCTTCTTCCACTTCAGGATGTTTCCCGATGACGGTGCAGTTGTTCAACGGGGGGAACAATGTTGGGGCATGTGGAACGGTGGCTTCCCTATGGACTTTGTCGGGAGGTGCGTTCGTTTGGGAACCGGGTTCAGGGCCTCAGTCACCTTCTCCGTGGGTTACCTTGCTCGAGCCGGCTGTTTACCAAGTGGGATTGGAGGTGTCCGCAACCGGTGTCGCTGGATGCAATGCGGCCACGTCTTCACTGGCCATCGAGGTTTGGGGGGCACCGGAAGTGGAAGTGATGGTCATGGACTCGGTGTGTGCGGAATCGGTTTGGCTTGGGGAAATCACCAGTTGGGAGGACGGCGGAGCACCTGATTTCACATGGACTTGGCAGTTGTTCGACGCATCAGGAGGGAGCATCTTGTCGCAAGCAGGGGCGCAGGTTGCGCTCAGCCTCCCAGTGGAGGAGGATTTCTCAGGAACGGTGGTGGCCTCCAATGCATGTGGGGTGATGACGGTGGGGTTTGGTGTGGATGTGCGGCCCCTGCCGGGATTGGGGTGGGTGGGGGAACCGGGGGCTTGTGTTGGTTCGGAATGGGAGATGGAGGTGGTGTGGACGTCGGGAGCGCCCGAGATCGGGGAGGGGGTTGCATGGACTTGGGAGTCGAACTTGGTGCCCCAGTTGGAAGGGGAGGGTTTGGGTGCGACGTTCTGGATGACGGAGGACTTGGTGGGGGAGGTGGTGGTCGAAGTTGCGGAGGGGGGGCGGGTGTGTGCCGGGTCGGTGGGGTTCAACGCCGAGGCTTGGGAGGTGCCGGAATTGGCTTGGGAGGGGGATCTGGCGGCTTGCGCCGGGAGCGAGGAGACGGTTTCGGTGGTCTGGGAGCCTGGAGCTGCCGGCGCGGCAGGCAGTGAATTCGTGTGGACCCTGGATGGGGTTGTGGTTCCAGAGGAGCAACTATCCGGGTCCACCACCTTGCCTCCGGGCGCCACGGGGTTGCTCCAGTGCACCTGGGATGCCTGGTCGGGCGGCACTTTGGAGGTGCAGGTCCAAGATGCTTTGGGGTGTTCCGCGAACTTGGAGGCCCCCTTGGTCGTTCACCCGGTGCCCATCGTTGACGCCGGTCCCGATTTCTTTGCCTGCACCGGTGCGACCAACCTCACCCTATCAGGCGCCAGTCCTCCGGGAGGAATCTGGTCCGGTCCCGGCATTGTGAATCCGGTCAATGGGGTCTGGAATCCAGGTTCCGCGGGCATTGGGGTGGTGGGTTTGGCCTACA
>JBIKTK010000285.1:0-2711 GCA_044348125.1 Flavobacteriales bacterium
CGTAGGACCCCACCGCCGATGGATCCGGTTGCTCCAACTGGGACCAAGCCGCACCGGTCAGGGTGCTCAACAAAAGAAACGCCGTCGTCTTCATGTCGGAAAGGTAAACCAACGGACAAGAAAAAGCCCCGAATCGCTGGGATTCAGGGCTGGTTTGTACCCGGAGTGGGAATCGAACCCACACTCCTTTCGGAACACGAGTTTGAGTCGTGCGCGTCTACCTGTTCCGCCATCCGGGCAACTTTCGTGGACAGGACGGCAAAAATACAACAGAAGCGTTGCAATCCACAACAAAACATTTCCGTTCTTCGCGCCGCGAAATTCCGCAGATTCCGGATGTTGGCCTGGTCGGTCAGTGAGGTGATATCTGTTTGGCTTTCAAATTATTAGCTACTTTATCCCTGCACCCACTCGTCATGAGCGAAATTCGAAACGTCGCCATCATTGCCCACGTTGACCACGGAAAGACCACCTTGGTGGACAAAATCATCCACCAGTGCCAGGTTGTGGACGCACGAAAAGAAACCGGCGAACTCATCCTCGACAACAACGACCTCGAGCGGGAACGGGGCATCACCATCCTCGCGAAAAACGTGTCTGCGGTTTGGAAGGGGGTGAAAATCAACATCTTGGACACCCCAGGGCACGCGGATTTCGGCGGCGAAGTGGAGCGCGTGTTGAAGATGGCCGATGCGGTCCTGCTCGTGGTGGACGCCTTCGAGGGCCCCATGCCGCAGACCCGGTTCGTGTTGGGCAAGGCCCTCGAATTGGGGCTGAAGCCCATCGTGGTCATCAACAAGGTCGACAAAGAAAACTGCACCCCGGAATTGGTGCAGGAACAGGTTTTCGACCTGATGTTCACCCTTGGGGCTACGGAGGATCAGCTCGACTTCCCCACGGTGTACGGTTCTGCGAAACACAACTGGATGGGCCCGGATTGGCGCACCCCGACCCAGGACATCACCCACCTGCTCGACGTGGTGCTGGAGCACGTGCCGCCCGCCCCGTACATCGAGGGGACGCCCCAGCTCCAGATCACCTCGCTGGACTACTCCCGCTACACCGGCCGGATCGCCATCGGACGCCTGTTCCGTGGGGACCTCCACGCCAACAAAGACTACACCCTTTGCACGGCAGATGGCAACCGCAAAGTCCGAGCCAAGGAACTTTACGTGTTCACCGGACTCGGAAAAGAGAAGGTGGAGCATGTGCGCAGCGGCGACCTCTGCGCCATCACCGGCATGGAAGGATTTGAAATCGGGGATACGGTGGCCGATTTGGAACAACCCGAAGCCATGCCCCGCATCGCCGTGGACGAGCCCACCATGAGCCTGCTCTTCACCATCAATACCTCCCCCTTCTTGGGACGCGATGGAGAATTCCTGACCAGCCGGCACATCCGTGAACGCTTGGATGCTGAGTTGCAGAAGAATTTGGCCTTGCGCGTGGAACCCACCGACAGCGAAGACAAGTGGACCGTGTTCGGACGGGGCATTCTGCACCTCTCCGTGCTCATCGAAACCATGCGCCGCGAGGGTTACGAGATGCAAATCGGCAAGCCGCGGGTGCTCTTCAAGGAAATCGATGGCGTTCTCAACGAGCCGTACGAGCACCTCGTCATTGACGTTCCCCAAGAAGTTGCGGGCAAGGCCACGGAATTGGTGATGATGCGGAAAGGCCAAATGCAGGTCATGCAAGCAAAAGGCGACCTCCAACACTTGGAGTTCCGCATCCCCTCCCGGGGCCTCATCGGGTTGCGCAACCAGGTCCTGACGGCCACCGCCGGAGAGGCCGTGATGACGCACCGATTGGACGGTTTCGCCCCCCACTGCGGCGAATTGGCCACCCGGCACTCCGGGTCGTTGGTCAGTGCCGAACTGGGCCAGGCACGGGCCTACGAAATCGACCGGCTTCAGGACCGCGGTACGTTCTTCATCGATCCCGGTGAGGACATCTACAAAGGCCAGGTCGTAGGCGAATGCGCCCGGGACAACGACATGGAGTTGAACCTCATCCGCGGCAAGAAGCTCACGAACATGCGGGCCAGCGGAGCGGACAAGGGCCTGCGCATCGCGCCAGCGAAGAAGATGTCGCTCGAAGAGTTCATGGAGTTCATCGCGGACGATGAGTACCTGGAGGTAACTCCGAAGGCCTTGCGCATTCGGAAAATCCCGAAGTGATGACTCAGGTGGCTTGGGCCACCTGCTGCGCCCGGATGCGCATCAACGCCTCGTAAAGAGGGAACTCCTCCGGATAGACCCGCTCAATCGCTTGACGCACCGCGTCCGATAGGGTGCGGCTGGTTTTCAACGCGTTCTGACGTTCCATGGGAAAAGCCTGTCCATAGAGCTGCTGGAACAACCGGTCCCAGTCTTCGTCCATCGCCTCCAAGCATCCCACAAAAACCAACCTTTCCTGGTGGGCTTGCAGGTAGGCCAAACTCTGAAAGTAGTGGGCATAGGACAACCGCAAATGGAACACGTGCTTCCACGCCCTCAGGGCATCCTCGCGGCCCTCCACTGTGGCCACCACCAGGTCATCGAACCGCTGAAACTGCTGAAAAACGACCTCCTCCTCGGCACTCCACTCCACCTGGTAACTCGGGTATCCCTTCTTGAACACGTGCTCAAATCCCGAAGCAAAACGGGTGGCCGGATGCCGAATGAAACAAGCCACCTTGGCCCCAAAAGGAACCTTGTGCAATCCGAAGT
>JBIKTK010000286.1:0-2707 GCA_044348125.1 Flavobacteriales bacterium
CACAGATGACGCCAGCGTATTCGAATTCGCCGGGCATCCCATCCATTTGGTTCCGGGGGACGAGCGCAACATCAAGTTGACCACGCCCGAAGACCTCGCCATCGCAGCAGCATTTTTGCGTCAGGATCTGTCGTCCTCGAGGTAACGACGCCGGTTTTCCTGCCACCGGGCATGGCGCCAAATCCACCACCCCACGCCCACAAAAACCACAGTGGAAACCAGGGCTTGCATGGCGTCGGTGGAATCCCAAGGTTGCTTCGCGGCATCCAATTGCTCGGCTACGTAATCGGGTCCCCAGATGTAGGCGGCCACGACGACGGTTCCGTTGTTGACAGCGTGTCCCAACATGGCCGGTGCCAAGGAACCGGAGGCCAAGGTGACATAGCCCAGCAAGGCGCCCAGGAGCATGCGGGGCAGAAAGCCCTCGAATTGGAGGTGGATGGCACTGAAGAGCACGGCGCTGCCCCAGACTCCCACATGGACATTGCGCGCCCATCGGCCCAGGACCGGTTGGAGCACCCCCCGGAAGGCCAGTTCTTCGCAAACCGCGGGCAACACGGCGACCACCACCATCGTAGCCAGCCAGGATCCGACGTCGGGGATGTCGAGCAAGGCGAGGGTGGTGCTGCGGGTAGCTGACTCCATCGATTGGGCCCATTGGAGCAGCGGGCCATCGGGAAGGAACGACAGGATCCAGGAATTGAGCCGCAGGGCGAGGTCGATGCCGGGTTGGCTGGCGGCGATGAGCAGGGCGCCGGCAGCCCACCACGTCCAGCGGGGAACGCCGCGCCAGACCCAACCGGCCACCTGCGTCCAGCCGAAGAGCCAAGCGAAGAGGGCGGAGGCGCCTCCGAATGCGATGAGCTGGTTGAGCCCCTGAACCCACCAGGCAAAGTGGCGTCCTGCAGGGGTATCCCAGTTGCCCAGCCCTTCGACCCCCAGGGTGGCGCCTGCATACAGGGAACCCGCCGCCACCAGCGCCGTTCCGGTCAGGACCAGCGAAGAAAAGAACACCACCTGCATGCCGGGATGCATCCCGCGGAAAGCTTCGCGAATCATGCCGTATTTTTGCGCCGCAAGTTCGGCCAGAAACGGGTTTGGCCTGAAAAGCGAATGGCATCCTGCCCTGAGAACCCATGGTGAAAATCGGATCCATCGAATTGGGTGAATTTCCCCTGCTCCTTGCGCCCATGGAGGACGTGAGCGATCCGCCGTTTCGCTACCTGTGCAAGCAGTACGGGGCGGATCTGATGTACACGGAGTTCATCAGTTCGGAGGGGCTCATCCGCGATGCGGCGAAGAGCCGGGCGAAGTTGGATTTCTTCGCATACGAGCGTCCCTTGGGCATCCAAATCTTCGGCAGCGAGATCGATTCCATGCGGCAGGCTGCAGAAATTGCGGAGGCAGCGGGCCCCGATTTGGTGGACATCAACTACGGTTGCCCCGTGAAGAAGGTGGCTTGCCGGGGAGCGGGCGCAGGGATTTTGCAGGACATCCCGAAGATGGTGGCCATGACCCGGGAAATTGTGGAGGCCTGCCAGCTTCCGGTCACCGTGAAAACCCGACTGGGCTGGGATGACCAGTCGAAGTACATCGTGGAGGTTGCCGAACGGCTGCAGGATGTGGGCATCCAAGCGCTCAGCATCCACGGCCGAACCCGTGCCCAGATGTACAAGGGGGAGGCGGACTGGTCGCTCATCGGCGCGGTGAAGGAGAATCCCCGCATGCACATCCCGATTTTCGGCAACGGGGACATCGATTCGCCAGAGAAGGCGGTGGCTTACCGCAATCGGTACGGGGTGGATGGCATCATGATCGGCCGTGCGGCCATCGGATCTCCTTGGTTTTTCCGGGAGGTGAAACACTTCATGGCGACGGGTGAGCATGCTTTGGCGCCGGGTTTGGCCGAGCGGGTGGAAGCGGTTCGGACGCACCTCGAGCGCAGCATCGCCTGGAAAGGGGAGCGCCTGGGCATCGTGGAGATGCGCCGGCATTACGCGAATTACTTCAAGGGGCTGCCGGATTTTAAGCCGTTCCGTACGGCGCTTGTCACGCTGGATGAGCCGGAGGCGGTGCGGGAGGTCCTCGATGGCATTCCGGCCCATTTTGCCGGCGCGGAGTTCAGCGGCCCAGTCGCCGAATGAGCAACCGGACCATCGCGGCCGAGCCGGCGCCTCCCAAGATCCACACGACGGCCAGGATGCCGACGAGGTCCCAGGCTTCGAGGGCGACGGGGTAGGCGGGTACGATGGAGCCCTCCAAAGCGATCCAGCCATAGTGCTGTTGGCCCAATACGAGGGCCACGCCGGTTCCAAGTCCCAGCAAGCCGCCTACACCGTTGATGAGGAGGCCCTGCAGGGAGAAGGCGCGTTCGATGCTGGGTTCGGGCAGGCCCATGGCCCGCAGGACTTGGATGTCCTCCCGCTTGTCGAGGAGGAGCATGGTGAGGGAGGCCATGACGTTGAACGCAGCGACGACGAGGATGAAACTCAGGATGGCGAAGGTGGCCCATTTCTCGGCGCGGTTCGTCTGGGTGATGAGCCGGTTTTTTTCGCCCCGGGTCCGGGGAACGACGTCGGGCTGGGAGGCGGCGAGCGCGGAGCGCAGGGAGGCGGCCACGGCGTCCGGGTCGGAGCCCGGGGCGAGGCGCAGTTCGAAGCGGGAGACGGAGTCGGGTCGGTCGAACAGTTCCCGTGCGGTGGAGAGA
>JBIKTK010000287.1:0-2706 GCA_044348125.1 Flavobacteriales bacterium
CAGCAAGACCTTGGGCGGTTCCTGGCACTACGACATCATCGGTGCGGGCTACAAGTGCAACATGACCGACTTGCAGGCCGCCATGGGACGGGCGCAATTGGCCCAGTATCTGCCCCAACTCGAGCGGCGCAGGACCCTGGCGCTCCGATACGACGCCGGATTGCGCAGTGCCCCTTGGTATGTCGCCCCCCCGCTCGAGGAGGGCGATCGCCGTTCCTCCTTTCACCTGTTCACCCCGCGCATCCGCGGATTTCGCGCGGAACGCCGGGACGCCCTCATCGAGCGGCTCCGTGCCGATGGCATCGCGACCAACGTCCATTTCATCCCGTTGCCCCTGTTGACCGTCCACCGGGAACGCGGCTTGGACATCGCCGACTTCCCCCACGCCGCGCGCTATTTCGACGAAGTCATCTCCCTGCCCCTGCACCTGCAGCTCACCGAGGAACAGGTGGACTGGGTGGTGGAACGCTTCCGGCACCACGTGGAGGAATTGGGCATCCCTGCGCCCACAGCATGAGCCTCACGCGCCTCCTTGACCTGTGCGTGTCTGCCTGGGGCCTGTTGCTCACCGGACCTGCCCTGCTGGTCGCCTGCCTGTGGATCCGCTGGGACAGTCCCGGTTTTCCGATTTATGGCCAAACCCGGATCGGCAAAAACGGACTTCCGTTCACGTTGTACAAACTCCGTTCCATGCGCCGCTCCTCCGGTGTGGACAGCCCCATCACCCACGGAACCCGGGATCCCCGCATCACCCGGCCTGGGGCGTGGCTGCGGCGGACCAAGTTGGACGAATTGCCCCAGTTGTTCAATGTACTCATCGGGGACATGGCCCTGGTGGGGCCCCGGCCGGAGGTGCCCGCCTTCGTGGCGGACTACACCCCGGAACAGCGGGAAGTGTTGGCCGTCCGGCCGGGCATCACCGACCCCGTGAGCCTCGCCCACTATGACGAAGCTGCGGAATTGGAAGGCAAACCGGATCCCGAACGATATTACCGGGAGGTGCTGATGCCCCGCAAGTTGGAACTCCAGCGCCAGTACCTTGCACAGCGAACCCTCGGCTCAGACCTCCGGGTGGTGGTTGCCACCGTTCGCCGGATGTTGGGCCTTTGAGGCCCAAGGGGCGATGAGCTCGCGCACTTGACGTGCCAGGCTGGACTGTTCACGCTGTTCGAGCAGCCACGCCACGTGATAGAACATCCGCTCCATGGCCAGGGACGCTGGGCTGGGGGCGCAAAACGTCCCCGCTTCCCGCTCTGAATCGCTGATGAAATCGTCGATGTCCCGGGGGGAAATCATGCTTCCGCGGCCATAAGGGTTGACATAGAACAGCACCCCCTCCCCCTTGTCGGACGGCGCGGGGATGTGGTCCTCCTCACAGCAGCACAGCAAGAAGTGGTGGCGCAATTGGACCGGATACAAGGGCATTTCCAGCGACTGCGCCAGGGCGTGGTAAAGGACCCCCAACCCCACGGGATTGCCTCTCCGGCTCCGCAGAACCTCGCCGAGCAGGGCATCGCCCGGCTGCGGTGCACGGCGGGCCAAACGACCAAATCCATACCCCTCAAACAACACGTGGTTGAGCATGCGCACCTGCTCCAGGGTCGTCAACGAAGTGTCCATCTCCAACCAGGCATCCCGCCGAATCCGGTTGAAAACCGCGCGGGTGCTGTCCACATCGCTTCCGGGCGCCACCGCTTCCTCTAGGATGAGCGCCCCTTCCAACACCGATTTTTCCGGGCCAAACCCCCATCCCACCGCACGCTCTCGCAGGGCTGCGAAATGCAATCCATGCACGAGTTCATCCAAACGTTGCGCATGCAGCGCAGAGGCCGATGCCGCTTCTCGATGGTGCCGCAGCAACGGAAGCACCTCCCCTCCCCGTCCCATCAGGGCCTCGCGTACGTGCTGGTAGACCCCATCATCTGGATCGTCCAGCAATCGGATCAGGGCTTGAATCTCACTCGGTTGCATCCTATCTCGGTCGGGGTGTTCGGGTCGTTTGTTAGGCTGGCGTCCGCTCGTGACGCAGGTCCCAAAACTAGATGCCGTGGAAAACCTTGCAGGCCTCGTGCCGACCACTTTTCCAAATCGACCTGTTGATGGAACGGCCCTCGCCCCTCCCCGCCGGCCTCCGTATCTTCCGGCATGCGTTTGTCCCGCCATTATACCCCCCAGCACCGATACCCTTCTCCCGCGGCGGGGCTCTCCTCCCAGGTCACGGACCGCAACCGCATCTTCTATGCGCTCTGGGCCACGGGGGTGTTTCTGGTCATCCTCTGGGGGGCTTTTCTGGGAGAAACCCTGCTGGGCTGGGACCTGCGCGCGCACGGCGGCATCCGACCCCGGGAGTGGTCCTCGCTCACAGGCATCCTGACCTACCCGCTGCTGCACGGGGATTGGGAACACCTCTGGAACAACACCGCATCGTTTTTCACCCTGAACACCTTGTTGTTTTATTTCTACCGTTCCATTGCTTTTCGGGTTTGGCTTGGGATGTATGGGACCAGTGGACTGCTGTTGTGGCTCTTCGGCAACTCTGGCAACCACATCGGGGCCAGCGGAATGGTCTATGCGCTGGCGGCTTTTTTGTTCCTCAGCGGGGTCATTCGGGACCGGGCCATGCTCAAACGCGTGAGCCTGGTGGTGGTCTTTTTGTACGGCGGGATGGTTTGGTGGATGCTGCCCGTGGAGGAACACATCTCCTGG
>JBIKTK010000288.1:0-2696 GCA_044348125.1 Flavobacteriales bacterium
CCGGACCGCCTTGTCGCGCGCCCGGTCCACAGGGTTTGCCCCCAACACGGATTTCCTGGTCACGCGGGGGAGTTGGACCACCCGGGCGAATTGGGGTTGGCGGCACCGGGTGCAAGGGTTTGTCGGAGTGGAGGACAAGGCTTTCGGGGCGCAGGGTTTTTATTCGCTGAGGTATCCGCATCAGTTTGAGGCCACCCGGGCCACGGTGGCGCAGGTGACGTATCGGCGTTTGGCTTTGTGGAGTGTGTTCGTGGGGGCGCACGGCCGCTACCACACGGATGTGTTTCAGTTGTATCGGGAGGGTGCGGGCTGGTACCAACCGAACGGGGATGGGGTGTATGTGCGGCCGGCCGGGGTTGGGGGGGCTGTGGCCGACACAGCGGCGGCGTGGTATCAGGGTGCGAACCGGCATTGGGCGCTCACCGGCGCGGTGTCGGCGCGGGCGTCTCGGCCGATCAACCGGGTGCGCTTGGATTTCGGGTTGGACCTCAGGCGCGACGTTTTGGGGAGCAACGTGCTCGGCGTGGCCTCGGGCGGGGAGGCGCCTTTCGTCTTGGGGGCACAGCGCAACCAGGTCGAGTCGTACGCTTCGGCGCGGTACGCTCTGGGCAACGGCTTCCGCTGCTCTGCGGCGTTGGGAACGCAGTGGAACGACGGGTGGGGTTGGCGGGTGTTGCCGGCTGCGGACGTGAGTTGGCATGCACAGAACCAGGCGTCTTGGATGGTCTATGCTTCGGTGGGGCGGTCCACCCGCCAGCCTTCCTGGACGGATTTGTATTACCAAGGGGGTGCCCGGGGCCGGGCGGACCTGCAGCCCGAATCGGCGGACCAGTGGGAGTTGGGTTGGCGGGGGAATTCCTCGCGCTGGGGAAGCCGGGCGTCGGCCCGTTGGGAGCCATGGCTGAGCCGCTGGAGCGGGGAGGTGAGTGTATACCAAAGGAGGGGCCGCCAACTGATTGACTGGGTTTTGCTTCCTGGAGACAGTCTGTACCAGGCAGCGAATTTGACCCGGACGGACCACCGGGGGCTGGATGCTTCGTTTCGATGGGTGGCCCCGGAGGACCGAACGAACCTGCCCCTGGCTTTCTTGCGCTTGAGCGCAACATGGTTGGAGGCGACGCAGCCCGAGGCCGAATTCGCTTCGAGTTACGTTCTGGACATCGTGGACCGAAAGGCCGATGTTTGGTCGGAGTGGCGTCTTCCGGATGGGGGGTTGCCTGGGGAGCACCGTTTGCAGGTGGTGGTCACGCACCAGCGTCGGGCAGGCAGCTTTCAGGATGCCGATGGGGTGGAGGAACCTTATGGCTGGCTGACGCTGGTGGGCTGTGGGCTGTCTTCCCGGCACCGGCAAGGTGAGGTGGAGGTCTTTGTTCGGGTGGACAACGCGCTGGATGGGGAGTTCCGGGATTTTGGCGGGGTGCCTTTGCCGGGCCGCTGGTGGCGGGCAGGGGTCCGGTGGGGCATCTGAGGGCCGGGGTCGGAGGGGCCCCAAGCGAACTGGCCGTGGCTTACCTTTGCACGCATGGAACGCATGCGCCAACTCATCACGGATTTTCCCGCACAGACCCAGGCCGCTTGGGCCTTGTTGCAAGCGGCCCAACCGGGGTCGCCTCTGCCCGGTTTTCAGCCCGCCCAGGCCTTGGTGCTGGGCATGGGAGGGAGCGGCATCAGCGGGCTGGTGGCTTCGCGCATGCTCGCGGCGACCGCGCCGGTGCCGGTGGTTTCCTCGAGCGACTACACCATTCCTGGCTGGGTGGGGCCGCAAACCTTGGTGGTAGCGTGCAGTTACTCGGGGGCCACCGAGGAAACCCTTTCAGCGGTGCGCCAAGCGGCCGACCGCGGTGCCCGCATCGTGGCGGTGACCTCTGGCGGAACCTTGGGAGGTTGGGCGGCTGAGGAGGCTTGGCCTGTGCTGCACATCCCGGGGGGGCAACCCCCGCGTTCCCAGTTCGGATTTGCGTTCTATGGCGTGATGCACTGGCTCCATGCCTTCGGGCTGGTTCCGGACGCGTTGTACCGGGAATTGGGTGAGGTGCCGGGTCATTTGGCCTACAACCAAACCTCGGCAGAAGAACGCGCCCAAGAGATTCTGGAGGCCATGGAAGACCGCAACATCCTGCTCTATGGGGATACCGCACAGGAGGGCTTGCTCATCCGCTGGCGGCAACAAATCAATGAAAACGGGAAGCGGCTTTGCTCGCACCACGTCTTTCCCGAGATGAACCACAACGAGTTGGTCGGTTGGGAGGGCGCAGGGCCGGACGAGGTGGTGCTGGTGCTGCAGTTCCCAGAGGACCATCCGCGGACCCGGATCCGCATGGAAATCTGCATGGACATCTTCCAAGAGTTGGGCGCGGACGTGGTCATCATCGAGCCGGATGGCCCGTCGCCCATGTTGCGGTTCTTCGATCTCGTCCACGTGGGCGATTGGTTGAGCCTCCTTTTGGCGGAGGGTTCGGGGGTCGATCCGGTGGACATTCGGAACATCGATCGGCTCAAGGATGCCCTAGGCCAAATCCCGCAATGACTTCCCTGCCCGGCCATTTCGAAGACCTGGGCACGGCACCGTTTGAGGAGGTTTGGGTCCGGCAGCAACAGTTTTTTGACGCGGCCTTGGCCCGCAAGGTGGCTCGACGGCACGCGGGATTGGAGGGCGCTGCGCCGGGGCCTGTGGGGCGGGCGGATTTGGCCTTGCC
>JBIKTK010000324.1:0-2688 GCA_044348125.1 Flavobacteriales bacterium
GGTCAACGGCCAGTTCGTCTCGAACTCCTTCACGAAGGACCAGTACGGCGTCGGCGTGGAAGCACGCTACCGGGACCGCGTGACCCTGCGCGGTGGATACGTCGTCGAGCAAGGCGGCATGGGCGAAAGCAATCTGTCGACGGCGTACAACGGACCTGCAGGTGGATTCTCTGTGAACATCCCTGCCGGTTTGAACGGTTCATTCATCGGACTCGATTACGGGTACCGTACGACCGTGAACTTCGCAGGCAACCACAGCATCGGAATCCGCATCGTCGTCTGACGCACGGATTCTTCTATATTTGGAAAAGCCGAAAGCCCGTCTCGACGGGTTTTTGGCTTTTTTGTCCATCTACCCATCCGCGATGTCTACGATTTCCTACCTGACAAAAGAGGGGCTCCAGAAGCTCAAGGACGAGATCCACCACCTGAAGACAGTGGAACGCCCGCGCATTTCCGGCCAAATCGCCGAAGCCCGCGACAAAGGTGACTTGAGCGAGAACGCCGAATACGACGCCGCGAAAGAAGCGCAGGGCATGCTCGAGGCGAAGATTGCAAAGCTCGATGGCGTCCTCGCGAACGCGCGCCTCATCGACGAAGACCACATCGACACGTCGAAGGTTTTCATCCTCAGCAAGGTGAAGATTCGGAACCTCAAGACGAACGCCGAGATGAGCTACACCCTCGTAGCTGAGAACGAAGCGAACCTTGCTGAAAAGAAAATCTCGGTGGATTCTCCCATCGGCAAGGGCCTGCTCGGGAAGGCGGTGGGAGATGTTGCGGAAGTCCAGGTCCCGGCCGGCTTGATTCCATTCGAGATTCTCGACATTTCCCGCTGATGCCCACGGTGTTCAGCCGCATTGTGGCCGGCGAGCTGCCGTGCCACCGCATCGCCGAGGACGAGCGCTTCCTCGCATTTCTCGACGTGATGCCACTGGTGGAGGGCCATGTACTGGTCATCCCGAAAGCAGAAGTGGATCAGTTCTTTGACCTCGACCCGGAGGTACTGGCCGGACTGACTGTATTCGCTGCAGGGGTGGCGCGAGCGATTCGCCAAGCCCTTCCGTGCAAGCGGGTGGGTGCCGCTGTGATCGGGCTCGAAGTCCCCCACGCACACCTGCACCTCGTGCCGCTGCAAACGGTCGGAGACATCAACTTCGAGCGGCCCAAACTCAAACCGACCGCCGACGAACTCGCTACGGTCGCGGCCCGCATCGTGGCAGCCTACCACGTCGGCGCCGCGGACTGACCCACCAGGGCGGTCCAGATGCTCAATTTCCCAGCGTCCTCGCGGGTCCAAATCGGCCACACCCGTCCCCCGTACGCCGTAACGTTCGTGTAGTCACCGAAGAACCGGGCCTTACCAGGTTCGAAAGGGGATTCGGAAACGCATTGATCGGTCCAACTCCGGCCGCCGTCACGGCTGGACGAGAGCCACACCTCGGTCGCAAGGGGCGCTTCGGCAGATGCCCGTCGCCGGTCGTAGTAGACCACGTGGACTTCGTGGGTGACCGGATCGACGGCGATCCAGGTGAAGAATTGGTGCGCGCCGGGTGCGTCGCTGTGGACGCGAACCGGGCTAGTCCACGACCGGCCGGCATCGTCCGACGATACCAGCACGACGTCCGCATCCGCCTCGCCGGCCCGCGTATCGCACCACACGACATAAATCCTCCCCGAGCTGGGATCGGCCACGGTGACGGGCATCCCATTCGCGCGCCCGATGCCCGGAATCGTCAGATTCCACCCGCCGACCAGGTCCGCAACGCGCGTCTCCCTCGGCAGCCACGTCCGCCCGCCGTCCTCGCTCCGGTTGAACCAAATCGCTTCGTCCCGCCCCCACGCCACGACAACCGTTCCGTCGGGCAACACCGCAGGCACTGACCCTTCGACGGTAGCGTCGCCGTCGCGGCAATCGCCGGCCACCGCGCTGACCCGCACCGGCTCTGTCCAGCGGACCGCACGCCGGCCCGCAGAGCTGCAGAGAATCACCGTGCTGTCGCCGGGTTCCGTGCTGTCGTACCGGTCGAACTGCGTCCAGCAGGCGTGGATGCGGCCATCGGGGGCGACGGCGGCCCATTCCTTGTCTTGGTCTTTCGTACCATTCAAGCCGATGCCGGCGCCGCGCGACCAGGTCCGCCCGCCGTTGACGCTGCGTTGGACCACGATGCGGTCGAGCAGCGACGGATGTGCCCACCCCTTCCCAGAAGGGTCCGAAAGGTGGAAGTAGTAGAAGTCGCCCGTCGCGCCGGCGACGATGCACGGATCGCCGTAGACACCGTGGCGTGAACGCAGCCGGTCCACCGTCCAGGTGCGGCCGCCGTCGTCCGAGTGGTAGACGTCGTCGAGGACCGATCCGGCCACGAGGCGCCGCGGATCGGTGGGGTCGACGGCGATGGAAGGCTCGCAGGGGAAGGACCGGCCGTCCTGTGCGTGGATGCGGACGTTGAGGGGGGCAGTTTGGGGCGCGGCGCCACCGGCGGCCGCTGCCCAAACCCCCACCGCAAGCCCGACTGCGCGGAATGTGCTCACCTGTTGCGCGCGGCCTGCACCTCCGCGAGGTCGGCCTCCATCGCCTTCAACTGCGCAAGGAATTCCTCCTGGATGGCCAAATGTTCGGCATCCGAGAGGCCCTCGACCGGCGCGGCATGGTGGTGGTGGTCGTGCTCACCCTCTCCGTGAGCGTGG
>JBIKTK010000325.1:0-2687 GCA_044348125.1 Flavobacteriales bacterium
TCCGTTGAGGTCGGCCGGGCAGTCCGCGCCCGGAACGAGCTCATCGCCTGCTACCGTGCCGTTGCAGTCGTTGTCAATGCCTTCGGCGGTGCCCGGCGCGCCGGGGTACACGTCGTCGCGGCCGTCGTCGCAGTCGAGGTTGTTCGGGACGAGCGGGTAGATGGCCACCGCGCCGCAGCTCGAGAGCGGCTGGGCGTCGGCGTCACCGTAGCCGTCGAAGTCGACGTCGGGATAGACGGGCGTTTCGGCGATGCAGGAGCCGTTGTCGACGGTGGCCAGCGGGTCGAAGTTGCAGGCGGTGAGGTCGGTGCACCCGAGGATGCTGCCGGTGCACAACCCGCCTAGCTCGACGGTGACGGTGTAGGCGACCGACGGCCCCGTACCCCAACCGTTCATCGCGCTGACCGTCCACGTGCCGCTGCCTTCCGGTCCGTCGGGCAGCAGGAAGGTCATGGTGTAGGTGCCGGCGGTGTTGACGTTCCAGGTGGTGGGGAAGGCGCCGCCGTAGTTTGCGCAAGTGGGGGCGATGTCGTAGCCGCCGTAGGACACGCAGGCGCCGCCGGGGGCGGTGACGGTGAGCAGCAGGTCGGCAGGCCAGGCTTGGCCGTTCGCGGTAAAGGCGAAGGTGACGGTGACTTCGTCGAGTTGGCCGGTGAGCTCTTGCATCGCGGTGGTGGATTGCCCGCCCGAGAGGGTAGAGGTGAAGGCGTAAGTGGCGGTGCAGTCGCAGCCCCCGCCGGGAGGCGCGTAGAAGCAACTGCCGGCCACGGTGGCGGTGGCGTCGTAGTTGCAGGCCGTCGGGTCCATGCAGCCCGTGCACGCGCTGCCGTCGCCGCCGCAGACGCCGCACGCGTCGTTGAAGGTGCACGAACCGTTGTCGGACGTGGCGTTCGGGGCGTAGTTGCAGGCGGCGGGGTTCGTGCAGCCGGGGATCACGCCTGAGCCGGTGGGGTAGCCGTTGAGGACGAGGATGCCGGAGTTCTGCGGGTCGAGCCAGTCCTTCAGCCGCTGCGACGCGCTGGTGCCGGTGTTCCAGCTAACGTTGAACCGCCCGTAATAGTCGTTGCCGCCGTTGTTCACCGTGCCGGCGCAGGCGGAAGAGCCGCCGTAGAGTTGGCCGATGATGCGGTGGTTTTGGTCAAACAGCGGAGAGCCGGACGAGCCCGGTTCCGTCACGCCGAGTTCCCACTGGTTGATCATCCAAACCTGTGCCCCGCTCGCAGACGCTGTGTACGGCGCATTGTTCTCGAAGCAAATCTTCTTTAGGTCGCCTGCAGGGTGGTGGATGCCGACGGCGGAGGTGGGGGCCGCCCCGCTGGCGTCCCAACCGGCGTACTCCACATTCCACGCGGCCGGCGGTGCACTGCTGAGCTGGATGAGGGCGAAGTCGCTGCCTGCGCGGCTGGCTTTCAAGGTGCCTCCGCTGATGCTTTGGTTCGTGGGGCCTGTGGAGCCCGTGCAGCCAGTCGTTTCGTGGTTGAAGTAGTAGACCCACGAGCCCGGCGTGCCGAGGCAGTGGTTCGCGGTGAGGAAATACGGCGTGCCGTCCTGCAAGACGTTGTTCACGAGCGCGCCGGAGCACACCGCGAACCCGCCCTGGGTGATGAGGGCGACCGCGCGCTTTTCGACCTGCCATGCCGCACCGGACGGGCAGTTCACGTTGATGTTGCAGGCACCCGACGTGCCGAACGGGCCGCGGTCCGGCAGGACGTCCTCGGAGGGGCGCAGGAGGCTGCGGTATCCGTGGACGATTTGGGCGATCGAGAGCTGGCCCAGGCCGTGCACGGGAACGGGTTCGTGGTATTCGAGCACGACCCGCCCTCCGGAGATGACCCCGATCGCCAAACCACCCCAGTCCAACTCGTTCTTCTCCGTAAAGCTGCCCAAAAACTGCGACCCCTCCTCGTTGTAGACGTAGAGTTTCGCACCCTTCGGGAGGTCAAACGAGTCGAGCAAGAAGCTGACATTCAGTCCCCCCGGGCAGTCCACCCCCAGCCGCCACACGTGCTCGCCGCCTTCAAACGACCACTGGCCGGCGCTGGTCAGCGACAGGTCCACCGCATGCTCGACCCCGAACCGCCAAGGCGCTTCCTTCACCTGGTCCGTCACCGCATCCTGGGCGGCAAGCAACCCGAAATCAAGTTCAGGCAGGACCGTCCACGGAAATCCCTCGGTGACCGGCTGCGGCCAACCCGCAGGCGCCCCCCCGAAGGAAAGCTGAGCTGAAACGGTCGAGCCGACCGCAAAAAGCAGGAAGAGCAGTGCAAGGCGCATGGGAATCAATAATGTGGCTGCATGGAAGGTACGCAAAACCACCCGAACCCCACCCGCTCTCGGCCGGAAATCAGCGCACGGTCAACCGCCCGGTCGCCCCTCCTGGCGCGGCCAACACGTACAGACCTGCGGGGAGGTGGTCGACGTCGAGGCGCAGTGCCTCACCGGTCCACGCCCAGGTTTCCACGGTGCGCCCTGCGGCATCGAAGAGGCGGAGTTCTCCGGGCACCGCGCCTGCGGTCCACTCGATGGAGACGAGGCCCTCGGTCGGGTTCGGGTAGAACCGGAACGCCTCGGTTCCGTCGGCTTCAGCCACACCCACGCCCATGCCGTTCAGCAGCCCGGTGAATTCCTGGAAGAACAGGTTTGCGACCCGCGCGTCGTGCACGACGATCGTGTTCTCGTCGTTCGTG
>JBIKTK010000289.1:0-2680 GCA_044348125.1 Flavobacteriales bacterium
CGGCGTCCGATCGTGCGTCCAAGCCTGCCCGGGCGCCCCGTGGCTGTACGTGAAGGGGAGCACCTGCACCACCTCCGCGACCACCCCGTGCCGTTCCCCCTCGTCCCACCAGCGCGCCGTCCCCAGGACCCCCCATTTGTTCGCCCACCAGCCCGTCCGGGCCTGGATCTGGGACGTCACCCACTCGTCGAGGAGGATTTGGCCTGCCAACGACCAACCGCCCCCACCCCAGCGCGCGGAGAGCGGCCGCCGCCAGGACCCCGCCATCCCCACCAGCGCATTGTCCGCCGACCCCAGGCTGTACTCCGTCGGGCGAAAAGCCACCATCGGAATCCAGTACGCCGGCTCCAGCCGCATCCGATGTGCCGTGTCCGCGCCCAGCCATTTCACGGCCCCGAACAAGGTTCCTTGCAAGCCGTAGGCCAAATCAACCGTAACCTGATGTGCCGCCAGCCACCCCGCATCGACTTGGGCGGTCTGCCAAGGCTCCCACGATTGGGGATCCCATCCCGGGAGATTGGGCGGCCCCTCGGCCCGCCAATGCCGGGTCCTTGCCACCGTGTGCGTGTACTGCGCCCGCCCGGCGTCCGCGTGCAGCCGAACGTAAGGCAGGGGCGCGGCCTGCCGGTCCCACCAAAGCGACCGCCAGCCCGTCCCCCAATGGTGGGCCCCATGTCCCACCTCCAGTTCCACCGAGGGCGAGGCCGCAAAGGTCAACGACCCGGTCAACCGGTTCGCCGACAGGTGACCCCGGCCCGTCATCCCGCCCCGCCCGATGCCGTCCGCCCATCCCCAAAGTCGGGTCCACTCCAACCAACCCGGGCTGGCCCCCGCGACCCGCCAATGGCTCAGCGACGCCTCCCCCGCCCACCGCTGGCGCTTCGAGACCCATCGCGCCTCCATCGAGACGACGCCACCCAGCCCGCCGATGCCGTTCCACCCGCGGCCCACGGGCTGCAAGGAACCGGGAGACCAGCTGGGGGAGATGGGGATTTCGAGGGAGATGCCGCGCGGCTGCGCTGCGCTGAGATCTGGCGCCGCGCTGAGATGCCGCGTGGCTGCGCCGCGATGAGTCGGGAGATGGGTACTGTCCCCGTGGACGGTTGCACCGATGAAGGCGGGCAGGGGGTAGATGCCGCCCAACGGCGCCTGCGTATGGACTGCAGGCCAGCGCGGACCGAGCCGTTCTTGGGCGGGGAGCAACAGAGGCAGGCAAAGGGCCAGCAGGAGCAAGAAGGGGACCGGGGTCATCCCACGGGTTCGAACTCGGAATCGCGGTGCAGGGTTCGGGAGATGGGGGAGACCCGTGCAGAATTCAGCTCCTCGGTCGTGGCCGGGGAGAGGGACTGTGGTTCGTATGAGGTCGAGAGGGGAGCGTGCGAGGCAGAGGTCGCGTGAGAGGTCGCGTGAGAGGTCGCGGGCTGGGAGCCGCGTTCGCGCAGGGCGCGTTCGCGGAGCGCTTTGCGACGGGTTTGGCCTAGAGCAGGCTGGAAGGCGAGGAAAGCAGCGGGGAGCAGGACGAAGAAAGTCCATTGCGCCGGCAATTGGGGGAAGAGTTGAAGCAGAACAACGGGGAGGACCAGGAAAAGACCCGTGTAAAGGTACAGGGTCGTGCTGACTTTCGCGTGGCTCCAACCGAGCATCATCAAGCGGTGGTGGATGTGGTTTCGGTCCGGATTGAAAGGGGACTGTCCCCGGGCGGCGCGCAGGGTGAAGACACGCAGGGTGTCCACCAGCGGGTAGGCCAGAATGCACATGGCCAGCACCACGGTCGAACCGCCCGCGTATGCGCTGGGCAGCGCGTCTGCCGGTGTTGCGATGACTCCGGTGGCCATGACGTAAGCAATCATGCCGATGGGGAGCGAGCCGCAGTCACCGAGGAAGATCTTGGCGGGATGAAAGTTGTAGGCGAGGAAACCGATGAGGGCGCCTGCCAAACCCGCAGCGAGCAGCATGTGCGCACCCTGTCCGGTGAGCGCAAACCAACCTGCCAAGGCCAGCATGGTGATGGCGCCGTAACCACCTGCGAGACCGTCGATTCCATCGATGAGGTTGATGGCATTGACGATGACAATGTAAACAAAAAGGGAGAAGGGGACGGACACCAGCAGAGGAAGGGCCTCGATTCCGAACAAGCCGCCGAAGTGGTCGATTCGAAAGTCTCCGGCGAGGATGAGCATGAGGCCCAAGGCCAAATGCATCGCCAACTTCTTGCTGGGGCTCAATCCCACGATGTCGTCTTTCAGTCCAATGAAGAACAAGGCCACCAGCGCGGCAAGAACATAGGACCAACGAAAATCGACGGCGTTTTCCTGGGTGAAGTGGGGCAGCACGAGCAAGATGCTGAAGGCCACGGCTGCAAATACCATGAGGCCGCCCACAGTGGGCACGCTTCGCGAATGAACTTTCCGGTCATCACCGGGTTCATCCATCAGGTTTTTCATCCGGGCCACCTTGATGAGCGAGGGCATGCCCAAGAACACCAACCCGAAGGCCAGCAGCATCTCGGTTCCCAGGTAAATCATCAGGCCATTCATGCTCATAAAAGTATAGAATTAATCGATAGAATTGGGCTTTTTTGCGCTGACTTAATAACAAGTTAAATAACCTTCAGGGCGAGGGCACATACACCTTCAACGAGAACATCCAGCCGAGGGTTACGGGCAAGGGGTTGGGTGGA
>JBIKTK010000290.1:0-2675 GCA_044348125.1 Flavobacteriales bacterium
ACGGCCGGGGCATTTTCCGCTCTGACCTGTTCCTCGATGTGAACGAGGGCGAGGTCGTAGCTGAGGCGAAGGCGGAGCCCATGTTGGTGTATCCAAATCCAGCGTCCCAAGGCGTCGTGAACATTTCCAGCAGCCGCATGCGCGGAGACCTGCGCTTGGAGATCTTCGACCTCAGTGGACGGGTGTTGGTGGAGCAACCCATTGCACGGTATGACGGGCAGCGGTTGACGGTGGATGTCTCCGGATTGCCATCGGGATCTTACGTGGTGCGTTTGGTGGGTGCCCGCTCGCATGAAGCGGCTCATCTTCAGGTTCGCCGTTGAGGAAGGGGACGCTTGCGTCCCACCCGGGATATTGAAAAAGGGCCACCGCATCGCGGTGGCCCTTTTTTGTTGTTCGTCCAAGAAGGATGATGCCGCGAAGCGCTTGGGCATCGGCATGCCCAGTTGCCTCTGTCGTCAGGCAGGGTTGTAGCGGAGCAGGTGGGCCTCACCTTCCGCGATGCGGACATAGGTGAAATGGGCAATCCAATCGCCCAGATTGATGTAGGCAGGGGGGCGGGTGCGGACCCGGGTTGCGGGAGCCGGTAGGACGTGGTGCATGGGGGCGTGCCGGTGTCCGAAGAGGAAGCAATCGATCTCCGCATCGGATTCGCGGAGGTACTCCGACGCGTATTGCCAGAGCCACTCGGATTCTGGGGCGTGATCCGCCGGAACATGGGCACCGGACTGTCGGCTGTGGGCAGACCAGCGGCGGGCAAAGCCGTGCGTCCAATCGGGGTGGATCTGCTGGAAAAGCACTTGCAGGAACCGGTTGTGAAACAGTCGTTTGAGCCGCTTGTATCCCCAATCTCCAGGGCCGAGTCCGTCACCGTGGCCGATGTAGCAACGCAGCCCATCCCATTCGCGGACCACGGGTGTGGGATGTACCCGCATACCCAGTTCCTCCTCCAGATAGCCGAAGGTCCAGAGATCGTGGTTGCCAGGGTAGAAATGGATGGGCAGTCCCTGGTCTGTCAGCCGGGCGATGGCCCCCATCAGACGGCTGCCCCCCCGTGGTACCACGTGGCGGTATTCGTACCAAAAGTCGAACAGGTCGCCCACGAGGTGGATTTCAGTCGCGGGGAAACCAGCGGCATGGCCGGTTCCGGCCGCAGCATCCTCCAACCACTGGACGAAAAGACGCTCCCTGGCTCTGCTTGCTGCGAAGGTGGGGCTGCCGAGGTGGAGGTCGGAAGCGAGGTAAATGGTCCCCGATCCTACGCTCAACCCGGTAGGAGCTCGGTGAGTTTGGCCGTCAAATTGGGACCCCGCAAATTGGTGGCCACTACCTTTCCTTGTTGATCGATGAGGAAAGTCGCCGGGATGGCTGTGACGCCGTAAGCTGCCGCCGCCGCATTGCTCCAACCGGCCAAATCGCTCACATGGTAAGGCCACATGAGGCCGTCTTGCGCAATGGCCTTTTCCCACGGATCCTTCGCCTTGTCCAACGATACGGAGAACACCTCAAATCCCTTGGCGCGGTACTGCTGGTAAGCGCGCACCACATTGGGATTCTCGCGTCGGCAAGGGCCACACCAGGAAGCCCAAAAGTCAATGAGCACCACCTTGCCCCGCAGGTCGGAGAGTTTCTGGGTTTTTCCATCGATTCCGGCCATCACGATGTCTGGGGCCTCGGTGCCGACGGCGATGCCTGGGGCGCGTTCTTGCACCGGTTGGGGCTGTCCGCCGGGCAGGGTCCGGGCTTTTTCAGCTTGGAGTCGTTCCTCTGTCAAAGCGAGGTAGCCCCCCTGTGGCATCTTCTCCCGCGCCACAGCAAGGACTTCTTGTGTAACAGCGGTGCTGGTGGAACGGTTGAGTTGGTCCAACGCGAACAGACCGACCGCCGAACCCTTGTTCTCCTCAATGAAGGCTACGGCCAAATCATTCGCCCGCATTTTCAACCGGGTGAAGGTGGCAGAGTGCTGTTCCGCCATCTCGGGGCTTGTCTGAAGCTGCATGCTCACCTGGGCCAGAGAGTCTTGGATTTCCAGGGCTTTGGGGACGTACTCCGCGATGCGTGCGGATTCACTCGAGCCAGTGACCCGGGCTTGGGTGATGAAGCCGCGGACTTCGGGCAGTGCTTCCACCTCCACCCGCACACCTTGGGTGGAGTCGATCAGGAGCATCATGCCAAATTGGGCCTCGACGAGCAATTGGTAGTAGTCATAGGCCAAACCCTTCTCCGGCTTGAGTTCAAACGAACCGTCGTCTCCCGTGAAATCGGCTGCCACTTCGGTCCAACGGCGGTTGACCAAGGCCATCAGGCTCACTTTTTGTGCGGGGGCGTTTCGGATGATGCCGGTGATGGTTCCCACTGGCCCAGCAGGGGAGTCCGAGCCGGTTCCAGGGTTGTTGCAACCCAATCCCATTCCGGTCAGGAGGGTCAAGATGACCCCAATTGTGCGCAAGTTCATGGTGCAAATATCTTGAAATTCAGCACCGCCTGTTTTCAATTGCGGTTACTTTCTCACGCAACCAGTTGCGGAAGGTTTCGGGTTGGTGGAATTGGGCTTCCATGGGGATGGCAATGACCTCCAAATCAGGGAAAAATGCGGGCAGGGAGGCGAGGCGGACGGCGTCTTTTTCGGTGGTAACCAGTAGGGTGGAGTGGGTGCGCGCTGCGGTTTTGAGCCA
>JBIKTK010000028.1:0-8435 GCA_044348125.1 Flavobacteriales bacterium
CGCGGTCCAAACGGGCGACGCACACCTCAAAGATGCGCTGGTTGCGCTCATTGATGTCCGTGAGCCGATCCCGGCGCCGGAAAATCGGCATCATGTTGAAACCGAACAACAAGAACCGCAGGAACCGACCGTTGAACACATCCGAACGGGTGAGCCAATGCACTTGGTGACCGCCCAACAGCGTGCAATGCACCAAGGGGTCCATGAGGCCGTTTTGGTGGTTCGAAATCAAGACCATGGGCTCACCCGGCGGTGGCAAATGCTCCATGCCGTCCGTCCCCGTGATGCGGTGAAACCGCGTGACGGCGGAGGCCACCCAGGGCAGGGTCACCCGGTACAGCGGATGCGTCCGCTGGATGGGGGGAAGGTGAAAGGGCTTGCTCACCGCAACGTAACGCCCAAGTGCGTTTCCAAAGCCGTTCGGATGGCCCCCACAGAACGGTCAATCTGCTTGTCGTTCAGGGTTCGGTTCGGGTCCAGAAGCGTGAGGGAGATGGCATAGGACAGCTTGCCGGCTGGCAGGTTCTCCCCCTCATAGACGTCGAAGAGCCCAACCCGGGTGAGCAACCGGGGCTCTGCTTCCCGGGCCACCCGGCGGATGTCCGCAAAGGCCGTTTGCCGATCCAGAACCAGGGACAAATCCCGCCGAACCGAAGGGAACCGGGGCAGTTCGGCCGCTTGGATTCGGAATCCCTGAAGCCACTGGAACATCGGTTCCAGCTCCCATTCGGAGGCATAAACCGGGACATCGAGGTCCATCCGATCGCAGAGTTCCGGGTGTACCTGGCCCAAGCGGCCGATGCACCGGCCGTCCAACCACCACGACACCCCTTCCAGGTACAGGCCCTCCGCCCCCGGTCGTTCCTCCACGGCCCCGGCCATGCCCAGCCCCTGCAGGAGCGCAGCGACTTCCGACTTCAGCCCGAAGACGTCCCCCTCCTCGTTGCGGGCGTTCCAGTTTTCGGGCAGGGCCTGTCCCACGGCGAACAGGGCGAGCCGTTCTGTCTCGCGGTAGGCGGCCGTCCCGTTCCGTTCGGAGGCGGGGGCGTCGGAGGCGGAGCGGTGGTGGTAGGTTTGGCCTAACTCAAACAGTCTCAAATCTTTGATCTGGTGGTTTCGGTTGCGGGCAATGGTCTCCAGGCCCTGGAAAATCAGGGATTGCCGCATGCAACCGAGGTCCGCGCTCAGCGGGTTCAAGAGGTCGATGCGCGCCTCCGGCATCAACTCAGCTTGCTGGGTGCAAGTGGCGGCCCAGTCGGCATAGGTCCGACGGGTCAGCGAGTTGTTCATCATCTCGTGGAAGCCTCGGGCCACGAGCAGGGACTGGACGGTATGGCGCATGCGTTCCCGATCGGGGCCGGCAGGTCGGGTCCCGCTGGCCCGGGTGTGCTTGGGCAGGGGCACGCGGTCAAATCCGTGGATGCGCAGGATCTCCTCCACCACATCCGCGGGTCGGGTGACGTCGCTTCGGTAGGCGGGAATGCGGAGTTTCCACGCGCCCTCGATGCGCTCGAGGACTTCGATTTCCAGGGATTCCAGGATTTGTTCTACGCGGTCCACTGCGAGGTTTTCGCCCAGCATGCGGGCCAAATAAGCCTCCCCCAAGGTGCACAGGGCGGGCTGAGGAACGGGGCCTGCCTGCCCGGCAATCACGCCCGAAACCGGGGTGGCTCCCGCCCATTGGGCCAGCAGCTGGGCCGCCCGCTCCAAGCCGCTCTGAACGGCGTCAGGATCCACGCCGCGCTCGAAGCGGAAGGAGGCGTCGGTCGAGAGACCGTGGCGCTTGGCGGCGGCGCGGATGGTGGCGGGGTGGAACCAGGCGGCTTCGAGGAAGACGCCGGTGGTGTCGGGCTGGATGCCGCTGGTGGCACCGCCGAAGACGCCGGCGAGGCACATGGGATGCTGGTCGTTCGCGATGACGAGGTCGGCGGCATCCAGCCGGCGTTCCGTCCCGTCGAGGGTGGTCAGGGTTTCCCCGGGGCGTGCCCGGCGGACCCGGACCGTGCGGCCGGCGATGGCCCGCAGGTCGAAGGCGTGCAGCGGGGTGCCGAGTTCGTGGAGGACCCAGTTGGTGGCGTCGACGACGTTGTTGATGGGGGTCACCCCGATCGAGCGCAGCATCCGCTGCACCGCCTCGGGGCTGGGGCCCACTTGGACGCCGTCCAGCACCAGCCCCAGGTAGCGGGGTGCTGCGTTGGGATCCTCGACGACCACCCGAACCGGGGCGTCCCCGGCGTCCGTTCCGAAGGTGGCACCCTCGGGCCGGCGCATCGCCGGCACCGCACCGCCGCCGAGTCCTGCGACCGTCTCGTTGCGCAGACCGGCCCGCAAATCCCGCGCGACACCCCAATGGCTCATGGCGTCGGTGCGGTTGGGGGTCAACCCGATTTCTAGAACCTCGTCCCACCCGATTTCCAGCGCCTCAGCTGCCGGAGTCCCCGGGTCCCAGGTTCCGTTCAATTCCAGTACCCCCTCGTGTCCGCTGCCCAGACCCAATTCGTCCTCGGCGCAAATCATCCCATGCGATTCCACGCCCCGAATTTTCCCCTTGCGGATGGTGAGCGGCTCCCCTGCGGTGGGGTGCAATACCGCCCCGACGCGGGCCACGATCACCTGAAGACCTGCCCGGGCGTTGGTGGCGCCGCACACAATTTCGAGGGGCTCGGGTTCACCGACGTCCACTTGACAAACCTGGAGGCGGTCTGCATCTGGATGCCGCCGGCATTGTTGAATCCGGCCCACCACGCACCCGCGCAAGCCCCCCTGGACATCTTCCACCCGCGTCACCCCTTCTACTTCGAGGCCCGTGGCCGTCAAAACCTGCGCCACTTCCTCAGCCGGCATCTCCACCGGGAACAGGGATTGCAACCAGCGATACGAAATCTTCATCTCTTGTCGATAGGTCGCAAAGTTAACCGCGCAATCCCAACCGCTTCCCCTCGGCAACAACTTCCCTTTTGCAAGGAGACGAAACTTGAAGTACCTTCGCCGTCCGTTTTGGATGGGGTTCGGTTGCGATCCGCCCCTCCAGACCGGATGAAACGGGATGTAGCTCAGTTGGTAGAGTACGCGTCTGGGGGACGTGTGGTCGCTGGTTCAAGTCCAGTCATCCCGACCAACAAGAAAGCGGGGAGCCGAGCTCCCCGCTTTTCTTTTTCCACCCGGCGGTCAGCCGTACCTTCGCAACATGGACTTTGTTTTTGAACGGGACTGGCAAGTGCTGCTGCGGCTGATGGAGGAACGGTTCGGCGAACCCCCCGACCTGACCACCCTGGTGTTCACCGTGGGCTTGCAAGAGGCAGGCCAAGGATACCGACCGTTCAAGAAGGACGAAAAGGTCGAGCTCATGCACGTCGGGGTGTGCACTCTATTGGAGCCGTTTGGGTTCTACGAGCTCGTGGGGCACGACGAACAAGGCTGGCCACACTTCCGGTCCCTTGCCCCCATTCCCGCAGTCACGCGAGAGGAACAGGAATTGATGATCCGGCGGGCCTTGGTCGAATATTTCGCTGCCTGGATTGCAGGGGCTCAGCCGGCATAGCGCCAGCTCCCCTGTGCAACGGCTGTGGGGCCGTCCCCCCCGTTACTCGATGTAGACGGTGGCCTCGTTGGTGGATTGCTCCTCGATTTTGATGAGCCCTGTGCCGTAGAGCGCGGCTTTGCGGACTTCGATGTCCAAGACGGCGAATCCAGCTTGCCCCGCGACGTAAAAATCGGAGAAGTTGAAGGTGACACTCCCCGCCGCGTTGGTCACTGCGGTGGTATCGAACCGGGGCTCTCCGACGAAGTCGTTGTCCACAGATCCGAAAGCGTAGAGCCGGACGGAAGCTCCGGAAACCGGCGCTCCCAATTCGTTGAGAACCGTGACATTCGCCACAGTCTCCTCCACTTTGTAGCAACCGCTGAGGAGGGCCGTCGCAACGGCTGCAGCGGACAGAACGACGAGGGACAACTTTCGCATCTCTACTTTGATAACTTTGCGGGCCTTGAACGAGCCCAAATATCCAAAAAATGACCTTACCTCGGACGCTTTTCTCCATGGCCCTGTTGGGCCTCGTTTTTCCGTTGGTTTCAGCGGCAGGTTGTAACCAGAACGCGGGCAGCGGCTCGGAAGTTGCTTCCGCCTCCGCGGAGGTTGCCACTTCGGGGGGGGAGGAACCCACTGCAGGGGACGTCGCTTCCACTGGAACGCCGCGCCGGGTGGAGATTGTGACGGACCTGGGCCGCATGGTGGTGGAGCTTTCGGATGCCACCCCCCAGCACCGCGACAATTTTGTGAAGCTCGTGGAGGAGGGATTTTATGATGGCCTGCTGTTTCACCGGGTCATTCAGGGCTTCATGGTCCAAGGCGGCGATCCCCAGAGCCGGGGTGCGGCACCCGGTGCGCGGTTGGGCGCAGGGGGACCTGGATACACCATCCCAGCAGAAATCCGACCCGACTTGTTCCACACGAAAGGTGCGCTGTCGGCCGCCCGCCAAGGGGACAATGTGAACCCAGAGCGCGCCTCTTCGGGCAGCCAGTTTTACATCGTGCAAGGCCGCCCTACGCCCGAAGCAGACCTTCGGAACACCGAGGCCCGGTTGCGGATGTCGGGAGGCGACTTCACCTACCCACCGGCGGCGGTGGAGGCCTATGGGAAGTTGGGTGGAACCCCCCATTTGGACCAACAGTACACCGTTTTTGGATACGTGGTGGAGGGCTTGGAAATCATTGATGCCATTGCGGCGGCGAAGACGGCACCCGGAGATCGTCCCGTGGAGGACATTCGGATGACCCTGAAAATGCTCAACTGATGCGGGATGCTTTGGCCGCGCTGCAGCGCGAAGTCGCATCCGCTGTGCTGGGCAGTGCAGCGGAAACCGAACAGTTTCGCATCGACTGGCTGGGGCGCAAGGGCCGCATGAAGGACCTGTTGGCTGACTTCAAAGCAGTTCCGGGGCCGGAGAAGCGGGAAGTGGGTTTGGCCCTCAATGCCTTGAAAGCTGCGGTGGAATTGCGTCTGGCCGAGGCACAAGCGCAGTTCGATCAGGGCCTAGGGCATCAGGCGACTGGGTTGGATGGTACCCGTCCCGCTGGGGGGTGGATGCCCGGTGCACACCACCCGCTGCAAACCGTGCGCCGTGAGATCGTTTCGATTTTTCAAGGGATGGGTTTCGCGGTCACGGAAGGCCCTGAAATCGAAGACGATTGGCACGTATTCAGTGGACTCAACTTTGCGCCTGAGCACCCCGCTCGGGACATGCAGGATACGTTTTTCGTGGGCCGAGATCCGGATTGGCTGCTGCGCACCCATACTTCATCGGTTCAGGTGCGGGAAATGGAACGCAGGGAGCCTCCCATGCGCCTCATCATGCCCGGACGCGTCTTCCGGAACGAAGCCATTTCCGCTCGCGCCCACTGCATGTTCCACCAGGTAGAGGGGCTGTACATCGATGAGGGCGTTTCGTTCGCAGACTTGAAGCAGACCATTCTCGGGTTCGCGGAGGCTTTTTTCGGTCCTGGGACCCGGATTCGCATGCGGCCGTCCTACTTTCCATTCACCGAGCCCAGTGCCGAGGTCGATGTGTACTGGGGATTGGAGACAGAGGTCGATGAGCGGATTACGAAGGGCACGGGCTGGCTGGAGATCCTCGGCTGTGGCATGGTCGATCCGGCGGTGCTGGAGGCCTCGGGCATCGATTCCGAGCGGTACAGCGGATTTGCATTCGGGATGGGCGTGGAACGCATCACCATGTTGCGGCATCAAATCGGTGACCTCCGGGCGTTCTTCGAGAACGACCTGCGCTTCTTGGGGCAGTTCCAGCGCCCCTTCTGATCAGTTTTCGACCGGTAGCGTCACCGTCAGTCGTTCGCGGTGGCTGGAAATCCGCTCGACCATGACCCGAGCTGCGACCGCTTGGAGTTGCTGATACACCTGTCTCCAGACGGGCGTTCCGGCGCTTTCTCGCCCTGTGAACAGTCCTTGGAGCGCCTTGGAGGCCTCGGTATGTTCGGAGGCCAAACTAAACCGCCACTCCCGCCCGATTTGTTCCACCCGGATGTCGATGGGGTGGTTTTGCCCGCCCAATTCCTTGAACCGCTGCAAGAGTTGGCGGAGGGTTTGTCGCACCTGGGGCGTCAGGGTCACTTGGGTGTCTTCGGTGACCTCCCAACGGATGGGGTGGAGGAGCTCGGCATCCAACTCCCTGAGGAAGGTCCGAACATCTTGGAGGCTGGCGACATCCGCCGGTTCAGATTCGGCGGCCCAGGTTTCGGGAGAAAGGGGCACCATGCTTCGCAACCGGACCATGCGGCTGCGTTCGGTGCGCAGGGTGCGCCGCAGTTGGCGGTTGTGCAACCCGAAGCTCAGCAGCGCCAGTGCCAGGAGGGCTACCCACCAAGGCCACATGCCTGAGCGGTGGGGGAGGTGTTGGCCGCTCTGGATTTGAGCGACAGCGGATTCGAATGGGTCCGGATCTGCGGTGGTTTGGGCTACGAGGGATTTGGCATTCGGAGAAATGCCGCGGCCTTGGGCCAGGAGCAGGGCATGCTGGAGGGAGTCGAGCTGCCAGAGGCATCCCAGCGCAGCGGTTTCGTTGCCGCGGTCTCGCTCGAAGTAGGCATGGGCGCGCAGGGCGTCTGCCAGGAGCAGGTTGTTGCCGGATAGGCCGGCCTGCCGCACGGCCTGTTCATGGGCGAAGACGGCGTCGATTTCACGCTGGGCCCGGTGGGCACTGGTGGCCATCTTCAGATAGGTACGGGCCAAGGCTTCGGAGTCGTTGGGTGGCGTCTTGGCGAGCATTTGGCTCGCCCACGTCCAGGCCTGTTCGTGCAGGTTGCGGGCTGCGATGGATTCGAAGATGGACTCTCGAACGGCAAGGGCCTCAGGGGCGGGCAAGGCGAGCAGTTCCCGGTCCAAAGCGCTCAGGTCCTCGGCCGTGAGGGTTTCCGTGGCGAACAGGTGGCTGAGGATCTTGATTTTTTGGAGCTCCACGCGGAGTGCGGGGGTCGCGCCATCTTGGGCGATGTGGTGGAGCAGGCGGTCCACCGCGGCCTCGGCGGCCCGGAACTCCCCCCGGGCAAATTCGATGCGCACCCGAAGGGTCATCAGGGCGGGGGCATCGGGCTGCCGGGTCAGCTCGTCCTCAACGAGTTGCAGGGCAGTCTCTTCCTGATACAGGGCCATCCAGCCTTCTGCGAGCCGCTGGACGAGGCGGAGGCGGGTGACGTGGTCACAGCCGATGAGCCCTTGGGCCGCCTGCGTCAAGGCAGCCTGTGCTTCCACTTCGTTGCCGGTGCGCAAGTAAACTTGGGCCATGCCCTCGTGCGCTTGTGCGAGCTGGCAGAGGTCGAAGGTGTGGTTGGTGACACCCCGGTAAAGCGTCAACGCGGAGACGGGCTTGTCCGCTTGGAGCATGGAATCGGCTTGGATCAGCAGTCGTGCCGCCTCGGGGCTGTGTCCTGTGGATGGGGTTTGGCCTGCCAAATGCCCACCGCCTGCGAACGCCAACAGCATCCAACCCAGCCGTGCCCCAAGGCGCAGCAGCAGGGTCAGGGAACCGACAGGGTCGGCCAATCCCCTCGCGGAAGGACACGGGCGTGTTGTGAACATGCCCTACGAACGTACGCAGAAGCAGCCAACATTTTTTGTGAAACGGGGACGATTTATCGCCCGTTACCGGTTGAAAACGTGTGGGCTCAGGATTTCATTCGTTCCAAACCACATCGGCGACCACGCGGCCCACGGCTTCGAGGGTGGCGGGGTCGATGTTGCCGAGGTTGTCTTGGTGGGTGTGGTGGAAGGCACCGTAGCCCATGGTCCGAACCTGCAGTTCGTAGTGGACGATGTTGGCACTGGGGATGCCAGCCAGTTCCGAGATGAACAGGTTGTCATCGACCGTGGGGGGAGTGACTTCGTCGAGGAAGAGCCCACTGTATCCCAGGTTGCGCGCGGAAGTCCAAACCTTCTGTACCACGTGCGGAGCGTATTCCATCGAGGTGCCTTCTCGGTTGAAGACGGCGTTTTTGCCACCGACCATATCGAGGAGGATGCCGTATTTCGCGCGGTAGCCGAATTGGTGGGGTTGCTGGGCCCAAAATTGGCTGCCGAGGCACCACTCCCGGTAGCTTTGGGCGTCTGCAGAAAGGCGGTCCCATTCGGGTCGGCCGTAGTCCTCGGCATCGAAGAAAATGATGTCCACGCCGACCCGGGGGGGTTGGTTTTTCAACAGGCGGGCGATTTCCAACAGCACGCCCACGCCCGAACCGCCATCGTTTGCCCCGTCGATGGGCTCGCGGGTGCGAACGGAGTCTTTGTCTGCGAAAGGCCGGGTGTCCCAGTGGGCATACAACAGCACCCGCTCCGTGGCCTCCGGGTTGTAGGCGCCAATGATGTTCCGGATGTCGAGCCAGGTGCCGTCGTAGGCTTGGACGCGGCCTGCCTGAACGGTGACTT
>JBIKTK010000291.1:0-2658 GCA_044348125.1 Flavobacteriales bacterium
CCCCTTCCACGCAAATCAAATCGGTCCGGAAAAGCATGCCTCCGCTTCGGAAGTATCCCTGCGACAGCAAGCGGTCATACCGGGCCTTGCTGAGGGTGGGACTCTCCACCAGATCCAAGAACATGCTGATTTGCGTTTTGAATCCCTCAGTGCTTGCCTGCTTCCAACAGCTCCTTCAGTCCCCCCACGCTGGACATCAGTCCCGAAGCCTCGTATGGCATGAAAACCGTTTTAGAACCCGCACCACCATCCCGCAAAACCTGCTCCAACGTGTCGATGTAGCGAATGGCGATGAGGTATTGGGTCGGGTCTGCTTTCGTGTGCTCTACGGCTTGGGCGATGCGCCGGATGGCCTCGGCTTCTGCTTCAGCGACCACCAACCGCGCTTGGGCCTCACCTTGGGCTTTCAGAATCATGGCTTGCTTGGCGCCTTCTGCTTCGTTGATGTCCGCACCCTTCTTGCCCTCAGCCTCCAAGATGGCAGCACTCTTGGTTCCCTCAGCTTCAATGATCTGCGCGCGGCGGGTGCGCTCAGCACGCATCTGCTTTTCCATCGCCTCTCGGATGTCAATCGGTGGGTTGATGTCCTGCAGTTCCACCCGGTTGATTTTCACGCCCCATTTGTTCGTGGCCTCATCCAAAATGGCCCGCAATTTCATGTTGATGGTATCCCGGGAGGTAAGGCATTCATCCAACTCCAATTCACCGATTACATTCCGGAGGGTGGTTTGGGTCAATTTCTCAATGGCATTGGGAAGGTTGTTGATTTCATAGACCGACTTCACGGGATCCACTACCTGAAAGTAAATCAACGCATTGATTTCCGTTACCACGTTGTCTTTGGTGATTACGCCTTGCTTGGGGAAATCAAAAACCGTTTCTCTCAGGTCGATTCGGTCCCGCATCTTGTACTGTGTGATTCGCCGTCCGTTGGGGTCGTCCAACGTCACCCGCCAAGCCACGCTTCTGGGTTTGTCCACAACGGGAATGATGATGTTGATGCCTGCATCGAGGGTGCTGTGGTATTTGCCGAGCCGCTCGATGACCATCGATTCACTTTGCTGAACGATGCGAATGCCCTTGGCCACGATAACCACAACCAAGGTGAGAACAACGAGAGAGAGGAATCCAGACATTTCCATGGTGGGGGAAGGTTTTTTGTGCGGCTGTGCCGCGAGATGGGAGATGTGCGGCTGCGCCGCGAGATGGGAGATATGCGGCTGCGCCGCGAGATGGGAGATATGCGGCTGCGCCGCGAGATGGGAGATATGCGGCTGCGCCGCGAGATGGGAGATGTGCGGCTGCGCCGCGAGCCGAGGGTTTGAGCGTGGGAGTGGATTGTGGATTTAGGAATGGATTCCAGGCTGTTGGGTGGGAGGGACGGAAAGTTCTGACACGATCAACGTGGCACTGTCCACCCGGAGGACCCGCACTTTTCCCCCCAAAACGGGCAGGGGGGAGTTGGGATCCACAGGTGCCCAAAGGGCCCGCCAATCGTCCCCATCGATGCGACATCGACCCAAGGAAGTGGATGCGTCAAAGGGGGCTGAAACCTGGACCGTCGCCCCGATCAGTCCTTGGGCATTCGTAGCCAATCCTTCCCCGCCAAACCAACGTTTCATGGCCAACGGGCGCAAAAAAAAGTACGACGCCAATCCCAAGGTAGCTGAAGCAATCAATTGCCATTCCAACGAGGCCCCGAGGCCAGCGACCAAGGCACCTCCCAATGCGGCGACACCCACACACGCTGCAATCATGCCCGAAACCAGGATTTCCAAAATCCATAAGGCCAAGGCGAGCAATATCCAAAGTTGCCAAGCGGTCCATTCCATGCCCACAAGTTAGTCCATGGGCCTGTTGTAGGGCCTCAATTCACAACGATCCTGTACCGAATTTCACAACTGTTTGGGAATGGGTTGGAAGCACAGCATAGACAATACGTTCCAGCGGCAATGGACTGCACGTCCAGGCGGAGGGAGTCATTTGCGGACATAGGAGGGAGGACGGTGGCGCCACTGAGTGACAGGAGGGAGCACGTCACCGGGTGGGGAGCGGTGACTTGGAGGAATTCAGAGGCAGGATTGGGCCACACGGCAAGCAAGGGTGCGCTGGCTGGGCGATGGGGTGTGGTGCTTGTCGGAACGAATTCCTCTTGAGGTGGAAAGGTGAGACCGGACGCATTCCACTGAAATGTAACCGAGGAAATGCAGCCATTTTCGTCCTCCACCTCCACCAAGTAATGCCCCCAAGGAGGGTTGAACAGGGGTTCGCCGGTCCAATCAGGAAGCAGGTTGGCGGGGTCGGACAATGGCGGGTCAAAGGAGTGGAAATAGCAGCGCCAATTGTATGCAGGAAGTCCGCCAGAGGCCCAAGGGACCAACGTGGTGCCATCGGGGCTGGGGAGGGCGGTGAGGCCCACCTCCAAGGGGGCGAACAACTCGACCTGCTGCGACTGAGCTTGGGCGCAGCCATTCGCATCCAGCCATGTGCCGGACCATTCAGGCTGGGAGGTGCCAATGGCCAAACCGGAAGCAGGGCATGGCACGGCGATTCCGTCCCAAAGGAGCAGGTAGGGTGGGGTGCCTCCGGAGGGGATGGCCCAAGCCAGGGCGGAGTCGCCGGAACAGACCGGGGTCCAAGGGGACCAAGTCACTTGGA
>JBIKTK010000292.1:0-2655 GCA_044348125.1 Flavobacteriales bacterium
CCGGCGTACTCATCGTCTGACGCACGGCGCTTCGACGTGTCATGTCCCACGGAGTTCAACAGGGCATGCAGGTCTTCTTCCCTGATCTTCTTGGGTTTGTAGACCACGCGTAATTCTTTGCTGTCCAAATCCCAATCTGCCACAACCACCCCCGGTACATCCAACACCGCCTCAATTCGCTCCTCGCACATGCTGCAAACTCCCTCTACCCGGAATTGGGTCGTCATCTTTCCCTGAGCAAATCCAATGATGCCCAACGACACGAAGGCCCCTGCTATCAGTTGTTTCATGCCCGAATATACGCCAACTCCTTGGGGGTGTTGCTCGCTGGATTCCCAAATTTCCTTACACCCCACCCGATTCGGTCTAAAAAAAACCCCACCTTCTCGACGGAAGGCGGGGTAAAGTCGGGATAGCAGGATTCGAACCTGCGGCCTCTTCGTCCCGAACGAAGCGCGCTACCGGGCTGCGCTATATCCCGTCATTGCGAGGCCAAAAATAACAACTGAGACCAGAAACCGAATCACTCGGAACGAAGCGAAGCGCCCAAGTAATCCCGGTTCATCCGGGCAATGTTCGAAAGGCTGATGCCTTTGGGGCATTCCACCTCACAAGCTCCGGTATTGGTGCAGTTGCCGAAGCCCTCCTTGTCCATCTGCTCCACCATCCGCAATACCCGGGTTTGGCGCTCGGGTTGACCTTGGGGCAGCAAAGCGAACTGAGAAACCTTGGCGGAGACAAACAACATGGCCGAAGCGTTCTTGCATGTAGCGACACAGGCCCCACAACCGATGCAGGTGGCCGCGTTGAAAGCCTCGTCGGCATCGTCCTTGGGAACGGGGATGGCGTTTGCGTCCAACGTGTGACCCGATGTGTTCACGGAGATGTAACCACCCGCCTGGATGATGCGATCGAAGGCACTGCGGTTCACTACCAAATCTTTGATTACCGGGAACGCGGCAGCACGCCAAGGCTCGATGTAGATGGTATCCCCATCCGAAAAGGAGCGCATGTGCAATTGGCAGGTGGTAACCCCTCGGCCTGGACCATGGGCCTCGCCGTTGATGAACATGGAGCACATGCCGCAGATTCCTTCGCGACAGTCGTGATCGAACGCAATCGGGTCCCCACCTTGGCGGATGATCTGATCGTTGAGCACATCCATCATCTCGAGGAACGACATGTGCTCAGAAATCTGGGTGACCTCATGGGTTTCCAGTCTTCCTGCATCTTCTGGGCCGCTTTGGCGCCAAACTTTCAATGTCAGATTCATGGTGGGTTACTTGTAGCTGCGTTGCTTCAACTCGATGTTCTCGTAAACCAGTGGCTCTTTGACCAAGCGCGCCTCGCTCGGAGAACCATTGCACTCCCAGGCCGCGACATACGTGTATTGCTCGTCATCGCGCAGTGCTTCCCCTTCTGGGGTTTGGAATTCCTCGCGGAAGTGACCTCCGCAGCTCTCATTGCGTTCCAGGGCATCCTTGCACATCAGTTCCCCCAATTCCAGGAAGTCGGCCACACGACCCGCCTTGTCGAGCTCAGGGTTGTACTGATCTGCCCTGCCTGGCACCCGGACCTTTTTCCAAAACTCCTCGCGCAGGGCGGCGATGTCTGCCATGGCCTTCTTCAGCCCTTCCGCATTGCGCGCCATGCCACATTCGTCCCACATGATCCGGCCCAAACGTCGGTGGAATTCGTCCACCGGCGTGTCACCCGGGTTGGAGAGAAAGTGCTCGATGCGTTCGCGAACTCCCTGCTCTGCTGCCGCGAATTCTGGGCCATCCGTCGGAATTCGTCCGGTGCGGATGTCATCGGCGAGGTAGGCCCCCAAGGTGTAGGGCAAAACGAAGTAGCCGTCTGCAAGCCCCTGCATCAAGGCCGAGGCGCCCAAACGGTTCGCTCCGTGGTCGGAGAAGTTTGCCTCCCCCGCCGCATACAACCCGGGTACCGTCGTCATCAGATTGTAATCCACCCAAAGACCTCCCATGGTGTAGTGCACCGCTGGGTAAATTTTCATCGGAGTTTCGTACGGATTGTCCGCAGCAATCTGCTGGTACATGTCGAAGAGATTGCCATATTTTGCCTTGACAATCTCCTTCCCCAACGTACGGATGGTGTCTTCGTCTGGCGATTGCAATCCACGCACCTTGGCCTCCGTGCGCCCGTAGCGTTCGATGGCCGAAGCGTAGTCGAGGAACACGGCTTCGCCCGTTTCATTGACTCCAAAGCCGGCGTCGCATCGCTCCTTGGCCGCCCGAGATGCGACGTCCCGCGGCACCAGGTTCCCAAAGGCGGGATAACGGCGCTCGAGGAAATAATCCCGGTCAGCTTCCGCAATGTCGTTGGGACTCAAAGCGCCTGACCGGATAGCCGCCGCGTCCTCGGATTTTTTGGGCACCCAGATGCGGCCGTCGTTCCGAAGGGACTCGGACATCAGGGTCAGTTTCGACTGATGGGAACCTGAAACCGGAATACAAGTTGGGTGAATCTGCGTGAAGCAGGGATTCGCGAAGTATGCACCTTTTTTGTGGGCCTTCCACGCAGCGGAAACGTTGGAACCCATGGCGTTTGTGCTCAAGAAGAACACGTTGCCATAACCTCCTGAAGCGAGAATGACTGCGTGGGCACTGTGCCGTTCGATGGCCCCGGTGACCA